>CAXRAV010000086.1:0-2076 GCA_964228585.1 Candidatus Limnocylindrus sp.
AACGATTCTCACCAACAAGTACGCCGAGGGATATCCGGGGAAGCGCTACTACGCCGGGTGTGAACACATCGACTCCGTTGAAGATCTTGCCCGCACGCGCGCGCTACAACTCTTCCCCGGGAGTGAGCACGTCAATGTGCAGCCACACTCTGGGGCTTCCGCGAACATTGCAGCATTCGACACGTTGATGAAGCCAGGCGATCCGTTTGTTGCCATGAGTCTCTCCCAGGGTGGTCACCTTTCGCACGGCGCCTCCGTCAACGTCTCTGGGAAGTGGTTCACGCCGCACTTCTATGGCGTGCGTGAAGACGACGGCCTCATTGACTGGGAGGGCGTTGAACGCGCCGTCGCCGAAGCGAAACCGAAGGTGCTGATCGCTGGTGCATCCGCGTACCCACGCACCCTCGACTTCAAACGATTCGCCGAGATCGCCCACGCTGCGGGGGCAAAACTGATGGTGGACATGGCGCACATTTCGGGTGTGATTGCGGCCGGACTGCACCCCTCGCCATTCCCGCACGCAGACATTGTCACGAGCACCACGCACAAGACGCTGCGTGGTCCGCGCGGTGGAATCGCCTTCGCGCGAGCATCTGACGGCGCCGCTATTGACAAGAGTGTCTTCCCAGGGAGCCAAGGCGGACCACTGATGCACGTCATTGGTGCGAAGGCGGTCGCCTTCTCGCTCGCCCTTGAACCCGAATTCCGTAGTTACATGAAGCGCACGCTCGAGAACGCGCAGGTGCTCGCCGCCGCGCTGCAGTCGAACGGATTTGGTGTTGTGACTGGGGGAACAGACAATCACCTCATCCTCTGCGACGTCACACCACTCGGTGTCACCGGGAAAGAGGCGACCGCCGCGCTCGAAACAGCGGGAATCACGATCAACAAGAACAGCATTCCCGGTGACACACGGTCGCCGATGGTGACGAGTGGCGTTCGATACGGCACGCCTGCAGCCACCACACGCGGCATGGGCCCTGCCGAAATGGAACAGATTGCCGTTTGGTCGGCAGAGGCGATCGCGCGTCGCGAAGACCTAGCGGCACTGGCACGCATCGAAGCCGAAGTGACCAAGATGGCGCGCGCATTCCCTGTCCCTGGTGCTGACGCTTCAGCGCTCGCAGATGCAGGCGACGCGCAACCTTCACGCAGCACAACATGATCTTCGCTGCCGCAGCGCTCGTCGCTGCGTTGACAGCTGGCATCGGAACACTTGCGATGCGCGCGATCGCGCTTAAGTTCAACATTGCCGACCACCCGAGCGAGCGACGGATCAACACCAAACCAGTACCGCGCGCAGGCGGTCTCGCCGTTGCAGGAGCGTTCGCGCTGATCGGATCACTTCTTGTGATCTTTTCCGCGCAACTCGGACTCAGCGCAGGAACTGGTTCGGCGGAACTGACGAGTGCTGGCGCCGCTGCACTCCTGCTCGGCACCGCGATCGCTGGAGTGATTGGCCTGATTGACGACCGTTACGATTTGCGCGCGCGCTGGCAGATCATTGGACAGTTTCTGATCGCGCTGATCCCAATCGCTTTCGGGTTGCGGATCGCCTTTATCTCAAATCCGCTTGGTGCGGGCGACCTGCTCTTCCCAGACGCGATCGCGCTCGGCGTCACGATCTTCTGGACGCTCGGGATGCAGAACAGCATGAATTTCATCGACGGGCTAGACGGACTCTCGGGGGGCATCTCGCTCTTCGCCGCCGTCACACTCGGCGTCATCGCACTCCCAACAAGTCCGCTGCTCGCCGCCCTCAGCTTCACCCTTGCGGGCGCACTCGCCGGATTCTTGCGCTTCAACTTCTACCCGGCATCCATCTATATGGGGACGAGCGGCATTCTCGCAGTGGCGTATGCGCTGGCCGTCCTTGCACTTCTCGGTACGGCGAAGGTGGCCGCCGCACTTCTCATCCTTGGCGTGCCAATCATCGATGCGCTCTTTGTCATCGTTGGGCGGATCGCCGCCGGTCGATCACCCTATACGCCGGACGAAAGCCACATCCATCGCCGCCTTCTCAGATACGGCTTCTCGCACCGCGGCTCCGTGCTCGTCCTGTATGCCCTCACCGCA
>CAXRAV010000087.1:0-3292 GCA_964228585.1 Candidatus Limnocylindrus sp.
GCACGGGGGTGGAGTGCGGTGACGAGGCGGCCATCACCCCATCAGACGGAAGCACCCGTCTTGGGTTCGAAGCGCCACCTGCGGACACACACGCGATCGATCCGTGGGAGCGACGCGGGGACGACGCCTCCTAGTTGCCTCCACGCGGAACTGCACCGATCCCAGACCCTGGCGGCAGGATCACCACTGAACCACGGTACGTAAGTCCACTGAACGGATCGTTGTGAATAAGCAGCGGCGCGTCAAGGTCCGCGAGGTCGCAGAGCAGGGCGAGGTGCGCCGCCGCGGTGACGGCGAGTGAACTTTCGATCATGCACCCCATCATCGTGCGAATTCCGAAGCTGCGTGCCCGCTCGATCGCCGCATGTGCCTGACGCAGACCGCCAAACTTTCGCAGCTTGATGACAATTCCGTCAACGCTCTGGGCCAGCGCGTCCACGCCCTCCACCGTGCTGACGCTCTCGTCGGCGAAAATCGGCACACCGATCTGTTGGGCACGGAGCCACGCAAAGCCCTCGTGATCAGCGACCGCTAGTGGCTGCTCAACCAGCTCAATCTTGAACCGAGCGAGACGGGGAATCAGGCGCGCCGCATCCTCACGACTCCACCCTCCGTTGGCATCGAGCCTCAGCGTCGCGTTCGTGACACCACGAACCGCTTCAACGCAGGCCTCATCGTCGACTCCACCCATCTTGAGCTTGAGGATTGACGCCTCCGCTGCGCGTGCCCGCCTCGCCATTTCATCTGGGGTATCCATCGCGATGGTGAACGATGTCTCTATCGGAGATACCGCGTTGATGCCAAGGATCTTCCAGAGCGGCTCTCCCCGTGCTCGACCCTCCGAATCGTGGAGGGCGAGATCGACCGCGCACTGTGCACCACGCGAAGCGATTGCGTTAACTGCGTCTGCCCGGACTCCAGCGCTGTGGAGCTTGCGACGATCTGAGGCAAAGGAGGCAAGTGCCGTGAGGATCTCAGCGCTCGACTCGCCTAGGTAAGGAACGATCGCCGCCTCCCCATATCCGCCGTCAAGCTCAAGGATTACCGTTGTGCGCTCGGTAGATACGCCGTGCGAGATCCTCCACGGGCTTACAAGATCAAGGCGCTCAACTCGAGAATGCAACGCGCCCTCACTCAGTGCTGCTGCGCTGCAGGGACGGCACGAAGGAAGGCGAGTACGCGCTCGCACCACTCTGCGGCAATCTCGGTGTGCACATTGTGGCCAACGCCGACAGGAATCCAGAGTTGACTCCCAGGGATGTGCTGTGCCATGAAGCGTCCATGCGCTGCTGGGGCGTTGGTTGCGTCGAGTTCGCCCTCGATCACAAGTGTGGGTCGCTGCACGCGTGCGAGATCAGCCGCGGTGTAGTTTGGTTCGCTGATGATCTCTGCGGCGGTACGACGTAGGAGGGTTGCCCAGTATTCGTTTCCGTGACGTGCCGAATGGAGCTCAATCATTTCCATCATCAAGCTAGGATCCTCCACTCGCACACGCTCCGGATCCAGTTTCTTCGGAATCCGTTCCACAAGATCTGCGCTCACATAGGCATTCGCGGCCTGAGGAATGCAGCTCGCTACGACCTCGGGATGCTCCATCAACGTGACCAGCGCGACGTTGCCACCATTGCTATGCCCGATCACGTGCGCCTGCTTGTGGCCGAGGACTTGAATCAGTGCGGCAGAATCAGCGGCCATCTCCCGAAACGAGTATCTGCCCGCAGGATCGTCGCTCCTGCCGTGACCGCGACAGTCTGGGATGATCACCTGGAACTCCTGCGCCAAGCGTGGCGCTACTCCGCTCCAGTCGACTGATCCAGTGATATACGATCCATGGATCAGCAGGATGGGGTCGCGACCAGGGACTGGCTCACCGTACGTTTCGAAGTAGATCTCTGCGTCGCGAATCTTCACGGTGGGCATGCGCGCCTCTCGCTACCGCCGGCCCTACGCTACTTCCGCGGCGTGCTCTGCTTCAGCGACAGGCTGAGCCCTAACTCACTCCACTGCTTCGCGTCGGGCTCTGAGGGAGCCTCAAGCATCAGGTCACTCCCCGATTGCGTCTTCGGGAAGGCCATCACTTCGCGAATGTTGACCTGATTCGCAAGGAGTGCCGCCCAACGCTCAACACCAATCGCGATGCCACCGTGTGGCGGTGCGCCGTACTCGAACGCGTCAAGGAGCGCGCCAAACTTTGCGCGCGCATCGTCGAGGGAGTGCCCCATCAGCGCGAACGAGCGCTCAAGCAGCGCACGATCATGGATGCGCACGGATCCGCCACCGAGCTCCCAGCCGTTCAGCACCACGTCGTACTGCTGCGCGAGTGCCCCGCCCGCTGGATCGTCAGCCGAACGCTTGCTCACATCCCCTGAGGTTGTGGCGAGCAGTTCAACATGCTCGGGCACTGGAGCACTAAACGGGTTGTGCGTCGCATCCCAGCGGCTCGACTCCGCATCCCATTGGTACATCGGGAAACGGTGCACCCAGCAGAAGGCGAGGATCTCAGGATCTGCCATGTTCGCCTCAAGTGCAATCTCAACCCGCAGACGCCCGAGCACCTCTGCAGAGAGGACGCGCTCGCCAGCAACAGCAAGGATGAGATCTCCCTCCGGCGCGGTGCTCTTGCCGCCACTCGCGCTCCAGATCGCCTCAACCGATTCTGGCGAGAGGAACTTTGCGATCGGCGACTTGATCTCACCATCTGGCTGCAGGGCGATCCAGACAAGACCGCTCGCGCCGTGGCGCTTCGCGCGTTCGGTCAGATCATCAATCTCTGAGCGCGCAACGCCACCCTTTCCGGGGATGCGAATGGCGCGGATGCGGCCACCGCTGGCACGTACATCGTCAAAGACCTTGAAGCCGGTTGCGGCGGGGAGTTCGGCTCCAAGGTCAATCAGTTCCATCCCGTAGCGAAGGTCGGGCTTATCCGAGCCGTACCGCTCCAACGCCTCTTCATAGGTGAAGACTGGGAATGGGATCTGTTGCATCGGTCGATCGGGCCGGGTGCGCTTCGTCACCTCAATCACCATCTGCTCCACAAAGCCGCGCACGCTCGTCTCGTCCACAAAGCTCATCTCAAGGTCGAGCTGGGTGAATTCTGGTTGACGGTCGCCGCGTAGGTCTTCGTCGCGGACGCAGCGCGCGATCTGGAAGTAACGGTCGCATCCAGCCACCATCAGAAGCTGCTTCATCTGCTGGGGCGACTGCGGGAGGGCGTAGACACTCACTGGCTGAAGACGTGATGGCACGATGAAGTCGCGCGCCCCTTCTGGTGTGGACTTGATGAGGATCGGTG
>CAXRAV010000088.1:0-4771 GCA_964228585.1 Candidatus Limnocylindrus sp.
GACGACGACGATGCGCATGATCGCGGGCGTCTCGCCGCGCACCGCAGGGGCACTCAGCATCTTGGGGAGCGATCCAGACACGGATGGCCCGCGCATCCGCGGTCAGATCGGTGTGGTGCATCAGCAGGAGACCCTCGACCAGGAGTTGACGGTGCGCGAGAACCTGCTCGTCTTCGGTCGCTTCTTCGGTCTGGCGCACAAGGAGATTGCCGAACGCGCCGATCAGCTGCTTGAACTCTTCCAGTTGTCCGATCGCGCAAAGGATCAGGTGGAGCCGCTCTCCGGTGGCATGAAGCGCCGACTCTCCATTGCACGTTCGCTGATCAATGCGCCGCGCATCCTGATGTTGGACGAGCCGACCACGGGTCTTGACCCACAGGCGCGACACCTCCTCTGGGATGCACTGCAGCGACTCAAGCGCGCGGGCACCACGATCGTCTTGACCACGCACTATATGGATGAAGCGGAACAGCTCTGCGATCGACTTGTGGTGATGGACCAGGCAAAGATTGTTGCCGAAGGTTCGCCGCGACAACTGATCGAGCAGCACGCGTCCCGCGAAGTGCTTGAGCTGCGCTTCCCAGATGGGACGAGTGGGATCAGCAAGGCGGCGCTGGAAGGAATCGGCGATCGCTACGAGCGACTCGCAGAACGCGTCATCGTTGGTTGCGAGAATGGCGAAGAGGCGCACGCACGCGCGCTTGCCCACGGCCTTACCCCCGAGAGTTGGCTCGTGCGACGCTCAAGCCTTGAGGACGTCTTCCTTCGACTCACCGGTCGGAGCCTTGACGAATGAGCGCGGCGCAGGTCGCGCCGCGGCGATCACGCGGACTCTTCTCGACGATCGGCGCCTATCTCCCGCACCCGACGCGATGGCGACACGTCGTTGGCTACATGGTGGCCGTGTATCGGCGCGAGTGGGTCGGCTCGGTCTTCTCTGGGTTCGTTGAGCCGCTCGTCGTCCTCGCAGGACTCGGCATTGGTCTTGGGGTGTTGGTCGGCGACCGCGCTGCAGAGATCACAGGCGGTGTCAGTTACGTGGCCTACATTGCCCCCGCGCTGATGGCGAGCCAGGCGATGCAGTTCGGCACCGGCGAAGCCTCGTGGCCAGTCCTTGCGCGCATCATGTGGGTCCGCATCTACCACTCCATGGTGGCAACGCCGCTCAAGCCAACGGACATCATGGTGGGAGCAATCGCCTTCATGGGCGGAAAGGTCGCCTTCACCGCAGCATTCTTCGCTGCGGTGCTCTCTGTGACCGGCATCGCAACGAGTGCGCAGGGTGCGCTTGCAATGGTCGGGGTCTCCACCTTGACGGGGCTCGCGTTCGCAGCCCCCATGACCGCCTACTCGGTGACACAGAAGACGGATCAGGGCTTCGCGGTCATCTTCCGCCTCGTGATCACACCGCTCACCTTCTTCTCGGGGACCTACTTCCCCATCGAGAACCTCCCTGATTGGGCGCAGTTCATCTCGTGGTGCACCCCGCTCGCGCACGGGGTCGCCCTCTCTCGCGGCCTTGCCCTCGGCGTGGAGACGCCGAACGCGTTGGCACACGCGCTGATCCTCGTGGCGTGGATCATCGGCGGCACCGTGGTTGCGTCCGTCCTCTTCCGCCGAAGGATGCTGAAGTGATCGCCGCCCTCGCCCCACGCGCCTTCGCTGTCTTCGAGCGAAACGTGCGCGTTTATCGCCGCCAGTGGCTGATGATCGTCACCGGCTTTTTCGAGCCGCTCTTCTTCCTGCTCGGTATCGGCTTCGGGGTGGGCGGCGTGATCGGCACACTCACCTACAACGGGGTGGATGTTCCGTATGCCGCATTTGTCGCACCTGCGCTGCTTGCCAGCTCTGCAATGAACGGCGCAATCTTCGACTCCACCTTCAACGTCTTCTACAAGTTGAAGTACGCGAAGGTCTATGACGCCATCCTGACGACGCCCGTGTCCATTGGCGACCTTGCCGTGGGAGAGTTGCTCTGGTCCAACCTGCGCGGCGTGATCTACTCCGTCGCCTTCCTCGCCGTGATGCTCGCCTTCGGCCTCGTCACGTCGCCGCTCGCGCTCCTCGCGCCGCTGGCGGTGATCTTCATCGGCTTCGCGTTCGGGGCGGCCGGCTTCGCGATCACCACCCACATGCGCTCGTGGAAAGATTTCGATTTCATCTTCATCATCCTCACGCCGCTCTTCCTCTTCTCCGCGACCTTCTATCCGGTGGAGATCTACCCGGGCGTTCTTCGATACGTGGTGGAGCTTTCACCGCTCACTCGGGGGACGCACCTGATCCGCTCGCTCGTCTTCGGCGATCTCAATCTGCTGATGCTCGCGGACATCGGATTCCTCGCGCTGATCGGGTTCCTCGGATATCGACACGCAGTGAGCCGACTTGGCAAGCTGCTCCTGAAGTAGGCGCGCGATGGCCCGCGACTTCTATTCGATTTTGGGAGTGCCGAAGACGGCGAGCGCCGACGACATCAAGAAGGCGTTTCGCAAGGCGGCGCAAAAACACCACCCCGACGTTTCCAAGGCGCCTGATGCGGCGGCGAAATTCAAGGAGCTGAACGACGCGTATCAGGTGCTCTCCGATACCGAACAGCGAGCACGCTACGACCGCTTCGGCGAGGCGGGCCTTGGCGGTGGTGCCGGTGGGCGGGGAGGATTCCCGGGCGGTGCCGGCGGTGGCTTCGCGGGCGGCTTCCCTGGTGGCGGTGACTTTGGCTCCGTGGAGGATCTCTTTGAAGGCTTCTTTGGCGGTGCGGCTCGCGGCGCGCGGCGCACTGGTCCGCCACCCGGAGACGATCTGCGCTTCGACATGAAGGTGAGCTTCGCCGAGTCGATTCGTGGCGGCACTCGCGAAGTCAATCTAGATAGGCGCGTTGCATGCGAGACGTGTGGCGGTAGCGGCGCGGCGAAGGGTTCTGGAACGAAGAGTTGCGACGGCTGCGGTGGTCGCGGTGAGGTGCGCACGGTGCGCCAGACACTCCTCGGACAGATGGCAGTCTCCGCCCCCTGCGCAAAGTGTGCTGGCGAAGGAAGGATCATCGAGAAGCAGTGCGCCGCGTGTCGTGGTGAGGGACGCTTCAACGGGAGCAAGCGACTTCGCGTGGACATTCCACCAGGAGTGGATGACGGCACGCAGATTCGTCTCTCAGGGCAGGGAGAGGCCGGCCGACGCGGCGGACCTGCGGGGAGTCTGTATGTGGTGGTGACAGTGGAAGAGCATCCGCAGCTTGTACGCGATGGGATCGATCTCCTCACCGAGATCCCGCTCTCCATCTCCCAGGCCGCGCTTGGTGCGCGCGTCTTGATTCCAACCGCAGAAGGCGAAGAGGAGTTGGAGATCAAGCCTGGTACGCAACCCGGAGCGGAGATTCGACTCAAAGGGCGCGGCGCACCGAACGTGCGTCGTCCATCACAGCGCGGTGACCTCCGAATCGTTGTTGCAGTTGAGGTGCCGAAGAAGTTGAGCAAGGAGCAGCGCGAAGCGCTTGAGCGATTTGCGAAAGTGAGCGGCGAGGAGCGCAACTGAGCGACGGCGGCTGGCTCGAACTCTCAATCACCTGCGATCCAGAGTCAGCAGAGGCGATCAGCGAACGCCTTGCGCGACTCGCCCCAGCTGGCACAAGTGCGGAACCAACCGTTGATGCACCTCACACTGGTGATGCCGCGCCACTCCCACACGACCCGACCGCACCCGTGCGCATCCGCGCCTGGATCACTGACACCCCCGAGAGCCGAGCGGCAGCGGAGCAGTTACGTGAAGAGCTTGCGCGCTTCGCCTCGATTGCCGTCAGTGGCCTCGGACTTCGCGGGATTGGCGACCTCAACATCCGTGCGATCCCCGCGGAGGCGTGGGAGACAACCTGGCGGGCTGAGTTCCCCGTGACAACGATTGGACGCATTGTTATTCGACCGCCGTGGAGCGAGCAGGCGAGTGCCGAGGGCGATGCGGTGGTGACGATTGATCCGGGCCAGGCGTTCGGCACCGGACTGCATCCAACCACGCGCCTCGCACTCGCGGGAATTCAGCGCTGGTCGGACGCAGGCCTCCTTCACGCACTCCCAACGGACGGCGTAGGGATCCTCGATGTTGGAACAGGGAGCGGCATCCTGCTCGCCGCAGCGCTGCAGCTTGGCGCGCCTCACGGCTGCGGCGTGGACACGGATCCACTCGCGGTTGAAGCGGCGCAGCGGAATCTGGCGCAAAACGGACTCGCCGCGCGAAGTGAGGTTGTTCTTGGAACACTCCCGTTCCGTGACCCAGCAACGCTGGTCGTTGCAAACCTTGTCGCGGCGTTGCAGATAGAACTTGCCCCGCTTCTCGCCGCTGCCGTCGCGCCAGGCGGTCGACTACTCGCCAGCGGAATCTTTGTGGAGCGCACTGCGGAGACCGTTGACGCGTTCACGCGCGCTGGCTTGCGCCTGCTCGGTCAATGGGAAGAGGGGGAGTGGGTTGCGCTAGAGTGGACGCATGGCTGATTGTCTCTTCTGCCGCATCATCGCCGGTGAGCTGCCGAGCAGGCAGCGCCACTCGTCCGACCTTGTGATCGCGATTGAAGACATTGCGCCGCAGGCACCGCTGCACCTGTTGATCCTTCCACGCGAACACATCGGCTCCGCCGCAGATCTTCGTGACACACCCGCACACGCGGCGCTCCTTGCACGCATGCACGCCGTTGCGGCGGAACTTGCCAACGAGGCGGGATACGGAGATCGCGGCTGGCGTTTGGTGAGCAACGTTGGCGTTGAGGGCGGTCAGGCCATTGAGCATCTGC
>CAXRAV010000089.1:0-10658 GCA_964228585.1 Candidatus Limnocylindrus sp.
CAGCGCCTCGTCGACACAAGTGGACTCGCACTTCTCACACTACAAAGCACACTTGGAGGTGAGCTGCGACTTCTGGCGCGCGCGGACGTTGCGCTCGGTGGCACAGCGATCAACAGTGCTGCACTCCGCAGTCGTGCTCTACTCCACCTTGCTGCTCTTCGGCTCACCCTTCCGCGCGGCACGCCGAACATCAGCAGCGTGGCGGAGCGACGCGTGGTGCAGTGGGAGCGGATGGTGAACGGAGTCTCCGTACCTGGCGACGGTACGCGTTTGATCATGTCCGCATCCGGCGCACTCGTTGGCGTGGCTATTGAAGAGAGCGTGCTTGCGGTAGGTGGTGGCGCACTTCGTGGTGCGGCAGAGGCAAAAGTTGCTGCACTCGCGCTCCTTCCCGCGGGGGCGTCGCTGACGGGCGCGCCACGACTCGGCTGGGTGCACGTGGGAGCACTCGCTGGTGATGAAGAGCTACGAGATACCCCGCGTCGGCTCGCCTGGCGGATTCGTGGTGCGCTCGCAGATGGGAGGCCGCTCGAAATCCATTTGGATGCGGCGCAGCTTGCGCTGCTCGGTTGGGACTGGGCGCGCTAGCCGCGCGCGAGCTTCTCGCCAATCGTGAGCAGCTCGTCGCGCAGCGCAGCGCTCGTTGCTTCGGCGTAGACGCGCACGAGTGGCTCGGTGCCGCTGAAGCGAACGAGGAGCCAGCTGTCGTCCGCGGTGAAGAACTTCACCCCGTCCTTGGTACTGAGCGGAACGGCGCGGACGGCATGTGCGCCGAGCGTGCTCGGTGGCGCAGCGACAAGTTGCGTGGCGAGTCGCTCCTTCACTGCGGGGTATTCGCCGCGTGGAATGTGCACGTCGATGCGCAGGTAGTGCGACTCGCCACCGATCGACTGCACATGGGCGAGCACCTCGCTCATGCTCTTTCGGCCGAGGGCGCGCTCACGGACGAGGAGGTCAAGGATGAGCAGGTCGGCGAAGATGCCATCGCGCTCAGGGAGGTGCATCGCGAAGCCGTACCCACCCGACTCTTCGCCACCCATGGAGGCGCCCGTCTCGATCATCTTCGGCCCCACGTACTTGAACCCGACGGGCGTCTCAACAACCTCAACGCCATAGTGCGCGCCGAGACGCTCCCCCATGGAACTTTCGTTCACCGTCTTGACGATCGGTCGCAGATCCTTCTTATGTTCAAGCATGTAGTACGCAAGAAGTCCGAATGCCTGTAGCTGATGGATGAAGACGCCCTGCTCGGTCACCGCACCCGCGCGATCAGCATCGCCGTCAAGAAGGAGTCCCAGGTCGTAACCGCCGCCACGCATCGCATCCAGCACCGGATCAATGTGCGGACGAATCGGCTCCGGATTTACGCCACCAAACCACGGGTTGCGCTCACTGCGCATCTCCGTGACGCGCAACTTCCCGCCTGCGAGCAGCCTGCCGATCCAGCCAGCGCCCGCGCCGTAGACCGGGTCGACCATGATGCTGAGCGGTTGTGCCGCGAGTCCCGCAAGGTCAAGGTTGCGTTCAACAAACTTCTTGTAGCCAGGGTACGGGTCGTAGCGTTCCACCAAGCCAGCCGCCTCCGCGTCGGCGAACGGTCGGCCGCTCAACTCTGGTCCACGCGTCTTCGCGATCTCCGTCTCGATGCGCCTCAGCAGTTCGGGCCCCGCCGCGGCACCTGAGGGCGCCTTCACCTTGAAGCCGTTATCCAGCCACGGGTTGTGGCTTGCGGTGATAACCACGCCCATCGCCGCGCCGCGCTCTACGACCTCATACGACGCCATCTGCGTGGGGACCGCGGTGTGCGCGTATGCAACGGGGATGTTGTGGGCAAGCAAGATTTCCGCCGCCGTCACCGCAAAGTCCTCTGACCCGAATCGGCGGTCATAGGCGATCACCACACCCTTCGCCGTAGCGCCATCCTGCTCAACGACGCGCGCAACGCCCGCAGCGAGTCGGCGCACGTTCTCATAGGTGAACTCGTCGCCGATCTTGGCGCGCCACCCATCGGTACCGAAGAGGATCTTCGTTGGCTCGCTCGCGCCCATCATCAACTCCTCTCGGCCGCAGCGGCGGCGCGAATCTCTGCATCGCTCATCTCCGCAAGGTTCATGCGCATCACACTCCCCCCGCTTCGAATCTCTGCGGCGCCTGTTGCGTCCATGATGACCTCTTTCCCGCTCGGTGTGGTGATCGTGATGCGACCGTTCGCATCCGCCGCACCGTTCGCCACAAGATAGGCGCGCAGCTCGCTCCAGTTCCCCACATCACTCCAACCACAATCAAGTGGGAGGGTGCGTACAAGTCCCGCCGCCGCTGCTGGCTCCATGAGAAGCGTGTCGATTGGCGCTGGTGTGATCGACTCGTACGAGGCGAGTCCCGCACCCACCTCCGGTGCAAACCGTTGCAGAGCGCGTTGAAGCGCTGCGCGTCGCCAGACAAAGGTTCCCGCATTCCATCGTGCGCCCGCGGCGATCAACTGCGCGGCCGTCGCGGCATCAGGCTTCTCCGTGAATCGTGTGACGCGCTCACCATCAGCAACGATGTAGCCGAAGCCTGTCGCGGCGCGCGTCGGCGTCACACCGAGTGTCACCAGCGCCTCAGGTTCGCGTTCGGTGATCGAGATCGCCGCGGCGAGTACGTTGCGCCACGCGCCTGCATCCAGAACGGCGTGGTCGGCGGGGAGGACGAGCATCGGTGCATCGGATGGTCGATCAATGCGTTCGGCCGCCAGTGCAACGGCCGGTCCAGTGTTGCGCGCCATCGGCTCCAGAATGATCTGATTTTCAGGGAGCGAAGGGAGTGATTCGCGAACGAGCGCCGCCTGCGGCGCGGCAGCCAGCACGTAGATGTCCTCGCGTGGGATGAGTGGGAGGAGTCGATCAACCGTGGCAGCCAGGAGTGTCTTCCCGCCGACAAGTGGGATGAATGGCTTCGGTCGCTCCGGACTGCTGAGCGGCCAGAGGCGCGTGCCACCGCCCCCCGCCAAGATCACCGCATACGGTTTCACGCTCATGAAGGCATCGTAGAGGTCGCCCTCCGACTCGGCTAGACGCCTCCAAAGATTCGGCGCAGGAAGCGCGGCAGCGTGATGTTGGTCCGGCGAATCACGAGCCGCTCCTCAAACTCAGCCTTCACGCGGTATCCGAGTGATTCGTAGACCTTTACGGCCGCAGGGTTATCGCTCCGCACATTCAACACCACTTCATCGCAGAAGGCGAGGAGCGCTTCGGTCACGGCAGAGGTGGTGGCGCGCGCGTATCCCGCGCCGCGAAACCCCGATGCGGTCAACACATTTCCCACCACGGCAATCCGTTCACGTCGACCGATCACATGAGTCCCCGCCGCTGCCACGAGTCGCCCGTTGCGATGAATGCCGCGATAGAGGCCTTCCGCAACGGCGAGTGGCGGGAGCCACGCCGCAAAGCCGAGCTGATAGAGGCGATTCAGTGCAGGCGCATCTGCTGGGACGAGCGGCACGACAAGCGGCGCCGCCTCACCCGCGTACGGGATAAACGCGGTGCGATCCACGCCCATGCGCAACATGGGGTGCAGTTTCTCCGTCTCGTACTGCAGGTCAAGGACAGGATCGCCGCCAAGTGGCGTGGGGACCCAGGCGGCACGCGGCTTGATGCCGTGCGTCAGGATGGCCGCAACGCCGGCGGGTTCGCCGTAGAGGTGCAGCGGCTGCGGCGCCCAGCCGGAGTACTCCATGCCAAGTGCGATCGCCTCACCACCCCGCCGTGCCACATAGCAGCGCGTGCGTGGAAACTCACCATCGTCAAGATCACAGAGCGCATGTGCGGTGATCCAGCGATCGCCGCTGATCAGTGAACGAACGAGTTCACGATCGCGTGTCGCAGCAACTTCGATCGGCGCATCAGACACGTTGCGCAACACCCGCAGGGAGGATCTCGTAGCGCGGCGCATGCACCGTCACTCCAGCGGCAACCACACGATTGAGGAGCGGTGCGATCTCTGGCTCCTCCTCAGTTGCACGCCGCATGAGCTGGTTCTGATCTGCCGCGGGCGCGGTCCCGCTCGTTGCGATGAGGAAGATCGGGGTCTCCCGTGCAGATGCAGCCGCGGCAAGGGCGAGACCGCCGGCAAGGATCAGCGCGCTCCCGTCTTCGGCGACCGCATCACTCGCGAGGAGGAGTGCGCACACTTCGCCCCGCGCTATCGCGAGGCTGAGCTGCGCCTCACTCATCAGCGCCGCGGGAATGCCAATCCGAACGGCGTCTGCTGCGTCAAGTGCGCCCAGTGGTGTGACACCGCGCGGATCGACACTCGGTCCGGTTGAGAGGAGCAGCTGCGCAGCACCCGCACGTCGCAGCCCCTCATGTCCAGGTGCGAGGTCACCCCAGAAGGTGGCACCGAGTCCGGGCGCGCTCGCGACACGTGCGCCACGTGTGCCGCATTCGCCTAACGCACTTGCGAGACGCTCCGCCTGGTTTGCGTATGCGGCGATTCGTGCCGTGGCACGTGCGGCAACAGCCGCAGCAACACTTCCTGGCGCTGCTGCAAGTGCGGCACTGACCTCATCGCGGAGTGCATCCGAGTGCGGCGCCGAATTGCGAAGTGCGGCCGCCGCCGCATGCATCCGTGCCGCACGCGCGGGTGCGGCGGATTGATCCTCTGCCGCAAGCGAGAGGCCCGCGGCAAGTGCACGCACTGGGCCTGGCGCCATCACAGCGGCGCTGATTGCTGCCGCAAGTGCGCTCGGCGTATCCGCACGCCGTTCCAGGATCTGTGCGGGGAGCGCGCGCACGTCAAGAAGGACCAGACCCTGCGCATCGTCGCGCACTGGCGAAGCGAAGGCGGCGGCGGGAGGGGTTGCACCAGCCGGCGTGAGCCCAGACTCCAGAGGGAGATCGAGTGCCGCTTCAGCGGAACGACGTGTCGGCTGCGGTGCGTCGGCGATTCGTTCACTGAGTGGATCTACCGCGCGGAGTTCATCGGCAAGGGCACTCGCCTCATGCCGAATCGCGCCAACAACGCCTAAGAGTGAGGTGGCTGACTTCACGCCATCCTTGGCGATCTGTCGCAAGAAGTCACGACGCGCGGAGGGCTGACCTGAACTCGGCTGCTCCTTTGCGGGCGTGTCGCCCATCCCGTTAGAAGGGGATGATCGCCGAGACGATCCCCTCGGGGAGACGTGAGCGTCCACCGAGGGCCGGAAGCTCTGCAAGGAAGCTGATCCCAACCACCGTTGCGCCGAGCTGTTCTACCAGTCGAATCGTGCCGGCAACGGTGCCGCCCGTAGCGAGCACGTCGTCAACAATCACCACGCGCTCTCCAGGGGTGAGCGCATCGCGATGCAGTTCTAAGACATTCTTTCCATATTCAAGTTCGTACTCCACGGTGATCGTCTCGCCTGGGAGCTTGCCGAGCTTTCGCACCGGCACGAAGCCGAGTCCGAGCGCGTGGGCAATCGGTGCGCCGAAGATGAATCCGCGCGACTCGATCCCAACGATGACGTCGGGCTTCTGCGCACGGATCGGGACGAGCATTGCCTCGATCGCAGCGTTGAACGCCTCAGCATCTTGGAGGAGTGTGGTGATATCGCGGAAGATGATCCCTGGCTTCGGAAAGTCAGGGATCGTGCGGACCTTTGACGCGAGCTGTTCTGGGTTCACCTGCGGAAGTTTACGCGAGCGGGGCGGCGGACGCGGCGGCCGCCTCCAGCCGTCGTCCCTCTGCGGCGAGCAGCCCCACAATCTCCACCGCGAGGCGCCAGATGCGCTCTGGGCTCGCTGGGGTGGTGGAGCGGAGGCCACCCTGCTGGAAGGTGAGCTCACCGCGCGGGCGATCCGCGAGAACACGTTCGGCAACTCCTCGCGGGAGGTCGGCAAATCGAATCACGAGTCGACCCTCGTCTCGGAGGATCGCGGCGAGCCCGGCATCGCTCGCGTCGGCACGAAGTTGCGCCACTTCAAGAAGGCGCTGCGCGGGTTCTGGAGCCTCGCCAAAACGATCGCGCATCTCGTCGGCAATTGCGCGAATGGAGGCGGCACTCTGCGCCGCACCGAGACGACGATAGAGATCGAGTCGCTGCCCTTCGTCCTCCACGTAGCTGCTCGGCAGGTGTGCGGTGACTGGGAGGTCCAGGATCGCGGTGCCGCGTTTGCGAATCGGTGCGCGCCCTTCTCGCTCCGCGCGTTTCACTTCAACCGATTCGGCAAGCAGTTGTGAATAGAGATCGAACCCAACCGCAGCAATGTGCCCCGACTGTTCCCCGCCGAGCAGATCGCCCGCTCCACGAATCTCAAGGTCGGCGAGCGCCAACTGGAATCCGGCACCAAGGTGAGCCGCATCGAAGATTGCCTTCAGCCGCTTGCGCGCCACGTCGCTGAGCGACTCCTCTTGTCGATAGAGGAGATAGCACCAGGCGCGACGACTGCTCCTCCCCACTCGTCCGCGAAGTTGGTAGAGCTGCGCCAGGCCGAGCTTATCTGCGCGATCAACGATGATCGTGTTCGCATTCGGGATGTCCAAACCAGATTCAATGATGGTGGTACAGACGAGGATGTCCGTTTCACCCCGGACGAAGGAACCCATGACACGTTCCAAGGCGCGACTCTCCATCTGCCCATGGCCAACGGCAATGCGCGCATCTGGCAGGAGGCCGCGCAGCTGTTCCGCCGCCGCCTCAATGGACTCGACGCGGTTGTGGACGTAGTACGACTGTCCACCGCGCTCTAACTCACGCGCCAGTGCATCACGCACCAACTCGAGACTCGCCTCCGCCACGCGCGTTGCAACGGGGTGTCGATCCTCAGGTGGCGTCTCAATGGTGGAGAGGTCGCGAATCCCGGAGAGGGCGAGGTTCAGGGTGCGCGGGATCGGCGTGGCGGTGAGGGTCATCACGTCAAGTTCGGCACGGATGGACTTGAGTCGCTCCTTCGCAGATACACCGAAGCGATGCTCCTCATCCACGATCAAAAGTCCAAGTCGGTTGAAGGTGACGTCCTTTGAGAGGAGCCGGTGGGTGGCAACCACAAGGTCAACACTCCCGTCATTGAGTCCTGCGACCACCTCTGCCTGCTTCGCCGCGCTGATGCTGCGCGAAAGCAGCTCTAGCGTGAATGGATACGCGGCGAGTCGACGACGGAACGTTTCAACGTGCTGCAGCGCGAGGATGGTGGTGGGGACAAGGAGTGCCACCTGACGCCCCGCCTCGAGCGCGGCGAACGCCGCGCGCAGCGCCACCTCGGTCTTCCCGTAGCCGACGTCACCCACAATGACGCGATCCATCGGTCGCCCTTTGGCAAGGTCCGCCTTCGTCGCCTCAATCGCCGTGAGCTGATCGGGTGTCTCTCTGAATGGGAAGGCCGCCTCGAACTCAATCAGCCACGGGGATTCGCCGTCAATCGGAGGACGGTGGGCGAGTTCACGCGCCGCATAGATGCGCAACAGCTCGTCAGCAAGATCATCGGCGGCTCGCTGCGCGCGCTCCTTGGCGCGTCGCCACTCACCACCGCCGAGCCGGCTGAGTGCCGGATCTTCGGCACCTGTATAGCGCGCGATTCGCGCCAACTGCTCCGTTGGCACGAAGACGCGATCACCGCCGCCGTACTCGATTTCAAGGTAGTCGCGCTCATCACCTTCGCCGCCGCGTCGAACCATCCGCAAGAAGCGTCCAAGTCCGTGATCGATGTGCACGAGCAGATCGCCAGGAGTGAGGCGCTCGGCCGCCTCGCGCGTAATCCCGCGGCGGTGCACCGCGGCGCGCCGGACGCGGGTTGCGCCGAAGAGTTCACGGTCTGTGATGATCGTCAGCGCATCCACACCGCCCTGGAAGCCACCGTCGAGTCCGCCGTGCAGTAGTGTGATGCTCTTCGGCTTCGGATCGCTGGGGAGCGCGTCGCTCACAGGAGTTGCCGCACCCGCCTCTGCCAAAAGCTCCGAAAGTCTCCCCGCCTGCTCCGAGACGATCACCACACGCGCGCCGTCGCGTCGCCAACTCTCAAGTCCCTCCGCAAGCTCCCGCGTGCGGCCGGCGGGCATCAGCGGATCATGCCAACCGAACGAATCGCTCGGCTCACTTTTGGTGAGTCGTCCAGCTTCGGAGCTCCACGTCAGTTCAAGGCGCTCCGCACCGAGGCTGGTCAGCAGCTTGAGGCTCACCGCAGGGGGAGGGATTGGCGCGGGCCATGATGGCGGCAAGATGCGCGTGGTCTTCAGCACATCGAATCGCTCGGCGCTCTGACGCGCAAGTGACTCCGCACTGCTGATCAGTTCGCTCGGCTCATCAAGGATCACGAGTGCGCCGTTGAAGTGATCAAGGGGACGTGATGGCGCAATCAGTGGCGACCAGATCTCAAGGCCGTCGCCGCGCTCTGGAGTTGGCGACGCCTCCCACCGCGCAAGGTCCGCGCGCAGCGTGGGCGAGAGCTCTACGCCATCTCTTTCTGCGATTGCCTCGGCTGCGCGTTTCGCCTTCAGCACGACCGCTGTGGTCAGCGGGAACTCACTCGCTGGCAGGAGGAGCGCGCGCGTGAGCGGAGCACCGCTTCGTTGCGTGGCGGGATCAATACTGCGGATGCTCTCAATCTCATCGCCGAACCACTCCACGCGCATCGGCGCCTGTGCGCCTGCAGGGAAGCAATCGAGGATGCCGCCACGGCGCGCGTACTCGCCGCGCCCACCAACCAGCGGGACGCGCTCGTACCCGAGTGCCGCCACACGCTCCGTTGCCTCATCGAGTGACATGCGCGTGCCCGGGAGGAGGGGGAGGCCCCCCTCCACCAGCGCGGTCGGGTCGGCGCTGTTCTGGAGCGCAGCGAGGAGTGAAGTGACGAGGATGCGTGACTCGCCACTCCCCCAGGCGGCGAGTGCCGCAACACGGCCGGCCGACTCATCCACCACAAGTTCGCCGCGCTCATATGGGAGTGAACTGCGCGGCTCGAGCAGCGTGATGCATTCAGGATCCGCGCTCCATGCGCGCAGCGAATCAGCGACTCGCTCTGCCACCTCAGGGTTGCGCGCGATCCAGACCAGCCGCGCATCACGCGCGAGCGCGGCACCGAGCGCGCCTTTCGCCGCGTGCGGAACATGGATCAGCGACGCAGCGCGATCGCGACGGAGTCGCTGCTGAAGTTCAGCGAACTGCGAACTTGCCTGCAGGCGCGCAAGGAGCGCAGCGAGCGCAACGCGCGAAACGCTCACCGCTCGGAGTCGCTTCGGTCGCCCTCACCGAGTGGCTTGCGCCAACCGTGCGCCGTCTTGCGAATTCCGTCACTACCCGCCGGACCACCCACCTCACCCGCACCCGGCAAGTTCGCGGGGTCGGCGGCACTCCCGCTCTCGGGCTCAGGGAGCTTCCAGTTGTTGAATGCAGTCGCAGCCTTGTTCAGACCTGAGCGTGCCCAGGTTTCGATCGCCTCGCCCGCCGCCGCGTTGATCTCAGGGAGCCGCAACCGCTCCGCTGCACTGAACTCGCTCAGCACGTGCTGTTGTGCGGTGCCGCTCTGACGCGGATCGCCGATGCCGACACGAAGGCGTGGATACTGATCACCCCCCAGTTCCGCCTCAATGGAGGCGAGTCCGTTATGTCCGCCATCACTCCCGCGCTCGCGGAACCGCAGCGAGCCGAACGGAATGCTGAAGTCGTCCACCACCACCAGAAGCTGCTCCACTGGGACGCGTTCCGTTGCGAGGAGCTTCCGCACGGCGATCCCTGAATCATTCATGTACGTCATTGGCTTGGCCATCACAAGGTCAAGGCCAAGCACACGCCCCGAGTGCACCGCGGAGGCGTCACGCTCCTTGCCGCCCCCCTTCCATTTCACCCGATCCGCGAACGCATCAAGGATGAGCCAGGCGATGTTGTGCCGGGTGAAGCGGTACTTCTCACCGGGGTTGCCGAGTCCCACCACGATGCGTCGATCTACGCTCACGGCTTCTCCTTGTTCACTTCTTTGTGACCGCAGCGCGCTTCATTGCAGCAGTATGCGCGCGAAGGATGCGTTCCTGCTCACGCCACATCGCAGCCTGCGACGCTGCCGTTGCATGATCCCAGCCGCAGAGGTGCAGGGCGCCGTGGACGGCGAGGAGGCGCACCTCATCCGCAACAGAGTGTCGGGTCCGCCCGTCCGTCCCCCCACGGCCTTCGCGCGCTTGTTCGATCGCCCGATCAACACTGATCACAATGTCGCCGAGCGGCACGCTCGCCCCTGCATGCGGTGCCCGAACCGCGCGGCGGCGCGGGCGAGCGGCGCGACGGACCCCAGGACGCGCTGGGAATTCATGCGGATCAAGGAGTGGAAAGCTGAGCACATCCGTTGGGCCACGGTTTCCCATGTGCTTGGCATTCAACGTTGCAATCGTCGCATCATCCACGAGCGTGACTGCCACTTCTCCATGAGATGGCGCGTCAGATGTACGAAGTGCACGCACAACGAGTGCGGCAAGTTCTGTTGATGTGATGCTGACTCCGCCTCCACGCTGCCGAGTGACGCGGGCGCGCGGGCCTGCGTCGCGACTCATCCGAGTGCTGCGAGCGCCGCGGTGACCTTCCCGGAGAGAACCTTGCCGTCCACGCGACCCTTCGTCTTGGGGGCGAGCCAACCCATGACCTTCCCCATCTCTTTGGCAGATGTCGCGCCGGTCTCGGCGATCGCCTGCTTCACGAGCGCATCAACATCTGCGTCGGT
>CAXRAV010000090.1:0-11768 GCA_964228585.1 Candidatus Limnocylindrus sp.
TGCTCTCCATCACCCCATTTGAGCGCTTCAAGCGCTGCGAGAAGCGGGCGACTGATCATTGATTTCCAGCCATCTTCAAGTTCGCGACGCATATCCACCACTTCAACACGGATTGCCGCACTGCGAGGCTCCAGGGTTACATGTCGCCACGCTTGCTGTTTGGCCCGTGCGATCGTCTCAATGGATGGCGTTGCACTGATAAGAAGGACGGGTGCTGCCGCAAGCGAACCGAGCATTACTGCAGCGTCGCGCGCATGGAGGCGTGGGGTGCGATCAGACTTGTAGGCCGCCTCATGCTCCTCATCAACGACGATCAGGCC
The DNA here is from genome assembly GCA_964228585.1 of Candidatus Limnocylindrus sp. Lineage (GTDB taxonomy): Bacteria > Chloroflexota > Limnocylindria > Limnocylindrales > Limnocylindraceae > Limnocylindrus. The sequence continues at coordinate 321 of CAXRAV010000090.1, forward strand.
AACTTCACGGTTCAGCGCGCCCAACGCAACGCGAGTCCCCACCACGAGGTGTGGCCCGACCTCCTGGAGTCGGGCATGAGCATCCAACCGCTCACCTTGGCTCGCCCCTGAATGCACGAGTTCCGGCTCAACCCCTGTGATGCTCCGAAGCACATCCGCAGCAAGTGCAACCTGCGTTGCCTCAGGGACGAGCCAGAGCACTGAACGTCCCGCAGAGAGCGTGCGCGACGCGATCTCGCCGGCGAGACGACTCTTTCCCGACCCTGGCGCTCCATCAATCAGCGTGACGCCATCAAGGCGCGGTTCACTCAGGAGTGCGCGTTGTGCGGGGCTCCACTCGGAGACAGAGAGATCGCTGATGACGTTGTCGCGGCGATCAGCGTGACGTCGCTGGTGTCGTCGCATCGCAATCTGCACGAGACCGAGGGCTGCAAGTCGACGGGCGGCGGGAAGCCCGCCAGGGAGATCGGCTGCACGTACCTGTCCATCGCCGCCTGCTTCGGCGCGATCCAGCGCTGCCAGAAACTCGCGCTGTCGGAGTCCGAGGCGAGTACGGGCTTCTGGCAGGTTAGCGGCGCTCGTTCGTGATGCGTACGCTTCTTCGATAAGGCGACCATGCACGGCACTCAGCCTCCAACTTCGCTCAAGCCGACCATCGCGTTCACCACTACGAATCAGTGCGAGGAGCGCGCTGCGTCCACTCCCACGTGCTCCAGCAAGTCGGTCAACCGATACCCATGTCTTGCTGATCCCTACACGCTCCTCTGCCTCACTTGGCGCACCCACCGAGCGAATGGCAACCTCCACCTTGTCAAGGAGACCAGGCGGAAGGAGCGAACGAACTGTCAGTGCAAGCGGTGCAAGCCAGTGTGTGGCGATCGACTCGGCGAGGCGCATGCCGAGCGATCCAATCAGAGGGTCGCCGCTTAGCTTCGCCTCCGCGCGCTTTAGGGTGACGCCAGAGGGAGGCGGAAGTGCGCCAACGCTTGAGGTAACGATCCCGATCGCGCGGCGCCCACCAAATGGCACGACAACCGCGTCTCCAATCTCAACTGCTCCGCGTTCTGGGGGCAAGTAATCGTAGAGGCGCTCCCCTTGAGGGCCAGGGAGGTCCACCGCAATGCGAACGGTGTTTGGCGGATCACTGGGCCGCGCTGTTCGGGGCACGTCGCCCCCACTCACACGCTGATCCGACGCTCCGGATGCTTGGCGCGTTCCGCGAGCACGATCTTCTCAACCTGCGCGGCCGCCTCTTCCGGGTAACCAGTCTCGTTGAGTACGAGGTAGTCATACTCCTTTGCGCGATCCATCTCCACGATCGCACTTCGCGCTCGGGTCACAAGGTCCTCCGCTGATTCCGTTCCGCGGCCCGCGAGTCGGGCAGCGAGCGCCTCGGGTGACGGTGGCGCAATGAAGATGAGGACCGCCTCGGGAATCTCTGCGCGAACGCTGCGCGCGCCTTGCACGTCGATCTTGAGGATCGCATCCTTGCCACGCTCCAGCGCCTCTCGAACCTCACTCCGAGGCGTCCCGTACGAGCGCCCATGAACGGTTGCGGACTCAAGCAGACCGTTCGCCTCGCGCAGGGCGGAGAATGATTCATCGGTGTGGAAGTGATAGTGCACGCCGTTCATCTCACCCGATCGAGGTTCACGAGTGGTGCAGGTCACCACGTAGTGGAAGGTCTGACCGATCGGTCGGCGACGCAACTCGTTGATGATTGTGTCCTTGCCCACGCCACTGGGGCCTGAGATCACAATCACCTGCGCTCCTGCTGCGCCATCGCGACGCTGACCTGGCATCAGCCCTCCGATCTCTCTCCGTGCAACCGTAGCGTATCAAGAGGGAGCTGCAGATCCGGAGGGAGTGGAGCCTCGAGCCGCATCAGCCGCCCGTCGCGCGGATGGGTAAACGCGATCCGCCACGCATGCAGAAAGAGCCTCGTCGTCCCTTCGGGGCCGCGTCGGCTCGTTCCGTTTCCGTACGTTGGATCTCCCGCGATCGGATGACCAATCTCAGTCAGATGAACGCGGATCTGGTGCGTTCGGCCGGTGATTAGATCGACGTCGAGCAGAGTCCAGCCCGCAAATCGTTCGCGCACTCGGTAACCGGTTGTCGCCGGGCGACCGCCTGCAACGACCGCCATCCGCTTCCGTTCCGAGGGGTCACGACCGATTGGCGCTTCAATCCGTCCGACCTCCGCCGCAACAGAACCCTGCACCAGGGTGATATAGGTTTTCTTGACCCGTCGTGCTTTTAGTTGCGCCATGAGACTCGACTGGGCGAGGTCCCCTTTTGCTACGACCAGCAGGCCTGAGGTGTCTTTATCAAGTCGATGAACGAGTCCAGGCCGTGCAACCCCAGCAATGCCAGGGAGGTCTTCAACATGATGGAGTAGTGCGTTCACGAGTGTGCCGCTTGCATGCCCCGGAGCCGGGTGCACCACAAGCCCCGCTGGCTTGTCCACCACAAGGATGTCTTCGTCTTCATACACCACGCTGATCGGAATCTCTTCAGCCAATAGCTGCGCATCAGCCACTGGCGGGATAGAGAGGTGGAGCGTGCCTCCCGGAGTCAGCGCGCTGCTGGCGCGAATCTCCACGCCGTTCATGGTGAGCCGCCCCTCGCTGATCAAACGCTGGACGAACGAGCGAGAGAGACCGCAACGATCTGCAACGAATCGATCCGCACGCTGTCGCACCGCTTCAGGCGGGATCGGGAGATCAATCTCTCGGGGGTCGCTCATCGGCTCCTCCGGTCGCGTTCGCGCGGTGAACGGAGTGCCGCGAGCAGCATGATCAAGATCCCGAAGCTAATTCCCATATCAGCCACATTAAATGTCCAGAAGCGCAAGGATCCAAGCCCAAGATCGATGAAGTCGAGCACGTAGCCCATCGTGATTCGATCGAGCAGATTCCCCAGCGCACCACCGATCAAGAGCCCGGTTGCAAAGGTCAGCGCAGACGGTCGCCGCTCGCCCTCTCGCTCATGAACCACCAAGAGAGCAGCCACAACGCCGAGACTCAAGAGTGCAAGGAACGGTGCGCTCCCTTGGAAGAGCCCGAAGAGACCGCCTCGGTTCTCACTGCGAATCAACTGCAGGGTGCTCCCAATGATCTCCCGTGGAGAGCCCTCACTCAGTAGATCAGGGATCACCGATTTGCTGAACCGATCAAGCAGAAAGACGAGGCTCGCCACACCAACGACAAGTGCACGCCTCATTCGGTCGCGCGGCGAATGAACAGTTCCGCGTCGCCTCCAGAGAGCGCCACGGTCGCGCGCTCCCACCCAGAGAGCGGTGCTCCCCCGTTCGCTGCGAAGAGGCAGCGGAGCGCGCCAACTGCGCTAACGATCTCTTCCCGATGGTGCTCCAGTTCGCTCGAGGCACCTCGAATTTCCATCTCCACTCGGTCTTCCCGCTGGAGCCCAGCACTCTTACGCGCCTCTTGCACTGCGCGGATCACCTCGCGGGCATCACCTTCAATAACCAGTGCGGGCGTCAAACTCGTGTCAAGCTCCACGACCAGGCCCTCATCCTCAGCCACATGTTGACCCTCACGAGGGACCGCTTGAATTTCAATCTCATCGGCAGCAAGATCAACCCCAGCCACTCTGACGGCGCCGTTCGCAAGAAACTCAACCTTCCCGTCGCGTGCCGCTTGCATCACAACCTGCGTCAATGCACCGAGTCGCTTCGCAACTTTCGGAAGGAGAACCTTGACGCGACGCTCAAAGAGGCCAGAAGCGTCGTCAACGCGCTCAACGCTCTTCACGTTGAGTTCATCGGCGAGGATGTTCTGGAGGGCCTCTGCGTCGCCACCACGCACGCCAAGAACCACACGGGCGCGAGCGAGAGGCTGGCGGGTTCGGATGCCTGCTGCGCTGCGTACTGAACGGCCGAGCTCCGCGGCGCGAATGATCCGCTCCATTGCCGACTCCAGTTCGCTGTCGCGCCATCCCGCACTCTCTTCACTCGGCCAGTGCAGGAGGTGGATGCTGCCAGGTGCGCTCCCTGCGCGAATCGCCCCAGCGAGCGGGCGTGCCGCCCCGCCGACCACCTCGCTGACCCCTGCGCTTGCTGCGCCCCCGTTCGTTTGGTCGCTGCCTACCAAGTTGCGGTACAGCGAATCAGTGAAGAACGGGCTGATCGGCGCGGCAACCCGAAGCAGCGTGAGTAGCGCCTGATGCAACGTGTCGAAGGCGGCGTGCCTTTCGCGCTCTGGTGCGTCCGCAGCAAACTGGTCACGGGTGCGACGGAGGTACCAGGTAGAAAGCTCGTCAATCCCCTGTTCAAGGCGACGAACGGCAGCGTACCCGTCGTAGGCGCGCAACGAGGTCTCGACGCTGGAGGCGAGTTCGGCTGAGCGACTGAGAATCCACCGATCCATCACGCTTCGCGACGAAGCTGGCACCTCAACCTCACCTGGCGTCCATCGGGCGGATCGCGCCTGTCCAACGAGGAACGCGTAAACGTTCCATAGAACGAGCAGGCGGCGACGCGTCTCATCAGCTGCCTCCCAGCCGAAGAGCACGTTCTCCTCTGGCCGTGAGCCCACAAAGAGCCAGCGCATCACGTCCGCCCCCATGCGGTCGGCCGCTTCATCGAACTCAATGGAGTTCCCCCAGCTCTTGTGCATCGCCCGTCCGTCAGCACCTACCACAAGGCCGTAGCCGAAGATCGTCTTTGTCGGTTCGCTTGATGCCATCACCGTAGACATCGCGAGGAGCGAATAGAACCAGTTGCGGAACTGTCCTGGGAAGCTCTCGGTGATGAAGTCGGCAGGGAACCAACGCTTCCAGTACTCAGGATCCTCGCGGTACCGCAGCGTTGAGAACGAGACAATTCCCGCGTCGAGCCACGGGTTCCCCACGTCAGGGACGCGCGTCACCTTCTCCCCGCACCCGCTGCAGTCAATCTGCACCTCATCAATGAATGGGCGATGCGCCGTGTGTCCCTCGAGCGCCGCCGCTCCAGCGGTTGCTCGCCCCTCTAACTCCCTGCGCGAACTGAGCACTTCCACCTTGCCGCACGAGGCGCACTCGTAAATCGGCAGCGCGAGGCCCCAGTAGCGCTTCTTCGAGATCATCCAGTCGCTCATGTTGCGCAGCCAATCAAGTTCGCGCTCATACCCGAACTCTGGTAGCCAAGTGATCCGGTCAACCACGGACATGATCTGGTACCGCAGGCTCCCGTCGAGCTCCTCCTTTGTGAGCTCGCTACGTGGCTTGTCGTAGAGCGGCCCCATGCTGATGAACCACTCATCGACAAGGCGGAATACCAGCGGTGTGGCACAACGCCAGCAGTGGGGATATCGGTGCGTGATCTTCTCACGACGCAGCAGGCTCTTTGTGGCAGTGAGGTGCGCGAACACGTCCTCTGTGACCTCATGCCACTCGCGTCCACTGAGGGCTCCAAAGCCGTCAAGGTAGAGTCCCGACTCGTCAATTGGTGCAATCGCAGGGAGCCCTTCAGCACGACCGAGCCTATGGTCGTCGCTTCCGCATCCAGGGGCGATGTGCACGATGCAGGTCCCCTCGTCGGAACCGACGTCCTCCCATCCGATCACGCGGTGTGCAGCTCCATCCGGTCCGAGTGCTTCACGCACGGCGGGAAGGTCATCAAACGGCGCACGGTACCTCCAACCGATCAGCTCAGCCCCTTTTCGTGTTTCAAGAATTACAGCGCGCGGAGCACCGCCACCAAGCGTGGCAGTGCGACGCGATGCACCAATCCAGAGCTTGCGGCCATCAAACTCAACAAGTTCGTAATCGAGTGCGGGATGCACAGCGGCGGCAACATTCGCGGCTACCGTCCAGGGCGTGGTTGTCCACGCGACGAGCTCTTCGCCTGGCCGATCCACGAGTGCCAGCCCGAAATAGAGCGACGGATCTTCGCGATCTGCATACCCCTCAGTCATCTCGTGCTGACTGATCCCCGTACCGCAACGGGCGCACCACGGCATGCTGTCGCTCCCCTTGTAGAGCCAGCCGCGCGCATGGCACGTTGCAAGGAAGGTCCAGATGAGGTCGTTATTCTCATCGGAGAATGTAAAGTACGAACCTCCAACCTCAGGAGTGCCGAGTCGCCCAATCAGCTGCTCTACTGGGCCGCTCACAGGACCGTTCACACCGGCGATCGTGACCGGCGTGGCAGGACCATCTGCAAGAGCATCACGAAGCTTCAGCAGTTCGGCTGGATCATTCCAGTCCATCCACATGCCGAGCCGAATTGATTGCTCTGTCTGTCGGGCGGCATATGTGAGTACGCGCTGCTTGCAGAGACTGATGAATTCGGCAAGCCCCTGCTCTTCGATCTGTCGCTTGCTGGTGTAGCCGAGCTCACGCTCAACGTTCACCTCAACCCAGAGTCCCTGGCAATCGAATCCCTGCTGCCAGCGTAGCTCGTGGCCAAGTGAGGCACGGAAGCGCTGGAAGAGGTCTTTGTACGTGCGACCCCAGGCATGGTGCACACCCATCGGGTTGTTCGCGGTGATGGGCCCGTCAAGGAACGACCATGCAGGTCCGCCCATCGTCTGTGCGCGAAGGCGCTCAAAGACGCCTTCCTCCCGCCAGCTGCGCAGCATCTCATGCTCAATGCTGACAAGGTCGGGTCGGGCGTCAACAGGACGGAACATGCTACGGAGCGTGCCACGCGCGTCCCTGCATGGCAAACGGAGCGCCGACTCACTCGCGGGTGAGGCGCTATCGTGCGAGGGTGAGCAACGACGATCGAACCCCAAAAAGCTCCGCGTTCGCGGCGGCGCTCTTCTCGGTCCTCCTCCCTGGGCTCGGACAGGCGTATCAGCGTCGCTGGAGGGCTGCCCTACGGTTCGCAACCCCGCTCTTTCTCCTCGCCGCAGCTTTTGCCGGCATCTACGTTGCTGATGGGCTGGCTGGGCTTCTCGGATTCCTCCTCTCGCCGCTTGGGCTAAGTGCGGCAGGGATCCTGAACATCCTCGCCGCCCTATGGCGCGCTGCCGCCGCTGCCGAAGCCTGGCGCCAGGGTCTCACCCGAGGCAGTGGCGTGCGCGCAACCCTGCTCTCATCGGTTGCCCTCGCGAGCACGCTCGCGGTCGGCCTCTCTATCCATCTGCTCGTTGGCGGGTATGTGAGTACGGCATCCGCACTCGTCGGTGGAATCTTCAGTGGCGCCGAGGAGGGTGACGGGCAAGGGGGAACTGCCCCACCAAACTGGGATGGCACCGAACGCTTGAATGTGCTCCTGATCGGCGTCGACCAGCGTCAAGGTGAAACGAACTTCAACACGGACACTCTCATTGTTGCGAGTGTCGATCCCGTGAAAGGGTCAGTGAGCATGTTCAGCATTCCGCGAGACACCGTCGATTTCCCGGTTCCAGCAAACGCGCAGGCTCTGTACGGTTCAACCTATAACAACAAGATCAACTCCTACTACAGTTCGGCGAAAGCGAACAGCGACACGTTCCCAAACGGCCCTGCGGCCGCACTCCGCGAAATGCTCAGCGAGTTCTATGGCATCCGCATTGACTACTCTGTCATGGTAAACTTCAGTGGCTTCAAGCAGATCGTAGACACCCTCGGCGGGGTCCGCATCACCACGAAGAATCCCATTGTTGATGAGACGTATCCCGCTGGCGTCGGCTATCTGCGCCGCGTCCGAATGCCGGTTGGCGTAAGAACCATGGATGGTCAAGAGGCGCTGATCTTTGCGCGTTCGCGCCACGGCAGCTCGGACTTTGGACGTGCCGAGAGGCAACAACAGGTTATCGCCGCGGTTCGTGCCCAGACTGATGTGGAAGCCATCGCAGCGAATCTCCCCGCCCTTGCATCCACGCTTCAGGATGCAATCAAGAGCGACTTCCCGCAAGGCGATCTCCCTCGCTTGCTCGAACTCCTTGGTCGAGTGGATCCGAGCAACCTGAAAAGCATCGTCTTCGCCCCGCCCGTCTATCAGACAGTTGGCGCGGACGAGCGCGGGTACATCATCGTTCCAGACGTTGAGAAGATTCGCCAGGCCATCCTTGCGACATTTGCCGCCGAGCCAACGCCTGACGAAGTGGAGGAACAATCGGTCGAACGCGAGGCTGCTCGGATCTGGGTGTTGAATGGAACCGGCAGGCCAGGTGAGGCGGGCGCGTTTGCGGCTCGGCTCATCCAAGCCGGCCTTGAAGCAACGGCGCCAAGCGGCATCACGCCTCCAGAGATTGGGCTCCTGCAGACGCGACTGAACGTCTACAACGGAGCGGCGCTCCGCATTCCCGTCACGCTGGCACTGATTGAACGATTGATGGGTATCCGCGCAGTAGAGATTGATGACCCGTCGGTCACCGTAGATATTCAGATCATTACGGGGGCAGACTTGTCTACGTTGAACAAGTAGCTATGCGCCAGCCTTCTTGGTACCGTAAATCGGCGTGAGCCAGTGTGAGTACTCAGGAAGCCGACCTTGGACGGCGGCGAAGTATCGCTCCTGGATGCGCTTCGTGATTGGACCAATCTCCCCGTTCCCGATCGCACGATGATCCACCTCAATGACCGGCGAAATCTGTGCGCCTGTTCCACAAAGGAACAGCTCATCGCCGATGTAGAGCTCGCTTCGATCGATTGATCGCTCACTCACCTTGAGACCCATTTCACGCGCGATCTCCACTACCGCAGCACGTGTAATCCCTTCAAGAATGTCATCGTTGAGGCCCGGGGTGATCAGCGTGTTGCCACGCAGAAGGAAGAGATTCTCCGCAGAGCCCTCGGACACCTTCCCGGCCTCAGTGAGCACGATCGCCTCATCGTGGCCGTTGAGCATCGCTTCAGTCTTTGAGAAAGCGCTGTTCACGTAGTTCCCCACCACTTTGGCGCGCGCTGGAATGGCTAAATCGGAGGTCCGCCTCGTTGCCACCGTGGCACAGCGAATCCCTGAATCAATGTCAATGTAGTTTCCGAATGGGATCGCGATCACATAAACGTTGTTCTTCAGCTCGTGGAGGCGAACCCCAATCGCTTCGGTGCTCTTGTAGACGCTGGGGCGGATGTACACGTCTTCCTTGAAGTTGCTCTTTTGCAACAGCTCGATGATGATCGAACGAAGCTCTGCAACTTCTGGGAGCGGGTTCATCATCAAGATCTTGGAGGATGCGCGGAGTCGCTCTAGATGCTCGTTCAGCTTGAGCGCATAGAGCTCGCCCTGATCTGCATTCCAGTAGGCACGGATCCCTTCGAAGGTGGCCGTCCCGTAGAGGAAGGCGTGCGTCATCACGTTGACCTTCGCATCTGCGAGCGGGCGGAACCCACCCTCAAAGTATGCGATTGGGCCCTTCATCCCGCTCGACGCCATGCAGGTTACCCCTGATGCTGTGGGGCGTACGGGAGGAGAGCCATCTGTCGTGCACGCTTCAAGGCAACAGTCAACTCGTGCTGATGTTGCGTGCAGTTCCCTGTCTTCCGTCGTGGCTCAATCTTCGCGCGATCGGAAATGAAGCGGCGGAGTCGGCTCACTTCCTTGTAATCGATCACGCCACGCTTATCGCCGCAAAATGAACAGGTCCGACGACGTCGGGCTGCGCCAAACTTGTCTTCACGCTTCTTGAATCGCTTAGGTGCCTCTGCCATGTTGCTCTCCTCTCAATCTTGTGGTGGTTGTTCGGTTTGCTTATTAGAAGGGAAGGTCGTCAAGATCGCTCGGCGCTGATGCCGTTCCCTGCTCCGAACGCGCCTCGGCACTTGGTGCCGCGGCTCGCGCAGGTCGCGGGGCGCTCGGGTCTGCGTCTGGATTGCGATCTACGATCACCACTTCACTTGCGAGGATGTCCAGCGCCACGCGCTTCTCGCCCTCTTTCGAGTCGTAGAGATCCACCTGAAGTCGTCCTTCGGCATAGACCTTGCGCCCTTTGCGAAGCCACTCTGCGAGCTTCACGGAGCGCTCGCCGAACATGATGACGCGGTACCAAGTTGTCTTGTCTTCCCATTCGCCGCTAGCAGACTTACGGCGTTCATTCGTCGCCACGCGCATCTCAAGTCGTGGCTTCCCGTCGGCGGTGTACTTCAACTCTGGATCTGCGCCAAGGTTGCCGATAATGCTGATCTTTGCGAATGACATGTACTACTCCCCGTCAACTGCAACTGCGGCCGGAGCGGCGTCGCTCTCAGCCTCATCAAGCTGCGCATCAGCAGCAGCAGCCGCGGCGGCGGCATCAGCCGCCTCCTCTTCGAGCTCGTCGTTGATCGCGGACGCTGGGCGCTCATCTCGAATCACCAGGTGCCGGAGCACCTCTTCCGTGATCAGGAGCACGCGCTCAAGCTCGGCAATGGATGCTGCGGGGGCTTCAAAGAGGTAGATCTGATAGATGCCATCCCGGTGTCCAGCAATCTCATACGCCAGACGGCGACGCCCCCACGGGACGTTCTTGAGGATGCTTCCACCCGCCTCGGTAATGGAGCGAACCGTTCGTTCAAGGATCGCCTTGATGCGGTCCTCTGCAACATCTGGTTGCATGATCATCATGAGCTCGTAGCGGCGCATTGCGCACTCCTTCCTATGGATTCGCCCCGGTGCACCCTGCGCAACTTGCGCAGTGGGCCGGAGCCGAAAGGCAGAGGCGCAGTGTAGCACTCAAGGTGCTGGGGTCCAAGCGTTGGAGGCGACGGCCGGATTCGAACCGGCGAATAGGGGTTTTGCAGACCCCCCCCTTAGACCACTTGGGTACGTCGCCCCAGTTCCGTGTTGGCTGCCCCTCGAGGATTCGAACCTCGGTTCACGGATTCAAAGTCCGGTGTCCTACCACTAGACGAAGGGGCATCGACCCCGGATCTCCGAGAGATTGGAGCGGAAGACGGGACTCGAACCCGCGACCTTCACATTGGCAATGTGATGCTCTACCAACTGAGCCACTTCCGCGCCGTTACACCGATGATGGTGCCGAGAGCCAGATTCGAACTGGCGACACCGCGCTCTTCAGGCGCGTGCTCTACCAACTGAGCTATCTCGGCTCGTTGACCGCCTGCCACAGCGACCTCAGACACCAACGACGCTGAGGATACCCTCCGCAGCGGGAGGGCGCAATGGAGGGCCCGCCGAGCCCGAGGACCAGACCGCGATAGGGGCTGGTGGGCGGTGAGGGGCTCGAACCCCCGACCCCCTCGGTGTAAACGAGGTGCTCTACCAACTGAGCTAACCGCCCGGTGCAGCCGCCCGCTGGCGGCAGTGTCACGAGGTGAGTGGTGCCCAGACCGGGACTTGAACCCGGATGACTTGCGTCATACGCCCCTCAAACGTACGCGTATACCAATTCCGCCACCTGGGCACAGGTGTTGCGTCCCTGACGCATTGACTGGTATCGAGGAAGGGACTTGAACCCATACGTCCTTGCGGACACTGGCTCCTGAAGCCAGCGCGTCTGCCAATTCCGCCACCTCGACCCGAACGAAGCCCCGAGAGCGATCACGGAGCCGCGAGGCGGAAAGATAGCACATCCC
>CAXRAV010000091.1:0-2290 GCA_964228585.1 Candidatus Limnocylindrus sp.
CCGTCCTGCAAGGAGCCCGATACGCGGGTGGTGGACTCTCGCGATCTCGATGAGGGGAGCGTCATCCGGCGTCGTCGCGCCTGCCGAATCTGTGGAACCCGCGTCACCACTTACGAGCGCGCAGAACTTGCGCGGCTCCACGTTGTGAAGCGCTCTGGGCTGCGAGAAGAGTACGACCCGCTGAAGCTTCTCGACGGACTTCGCACGGCGCTTGCCCGCCGACCGGTCCCAGTCGACGCTCCTGAGCGTGCGATGGAGGCGATTGAGGCACAGATCCGCGCCACAGGAGTCACGGAGATTTCAACTTCGCGAATCGGCGCCCTCGCGATGGCGGCTCTTCGTGAAATTGATCAGATCGGCTACATCCGATTCGCAAGTGTGTATCAGTCTTTTGAAGACCTCGCCACGCTGAAGCGCGAAGTTGACACGCTCGTTGAGGAGAAGGGCGCTGGCGGCGGAAAGCGCCGTCGTCGCACCAATGTAGAGAGTGAAGCGTGAGCGTTCTCTCTGATCGCGATCTTCGTGCCGCACTCGCTTCAGGCGAGATTGCGGTCACCCCGTTTGACGATCGCGACGTGCAGCCGGCCTCCATTGACTTACACCTTGATCGCACCTTCCGCGTCTTCCGCAACAATCGGTACGGATACATTGACCCGCGCGCTGAACAGCCAGAGCTCACCGAGCTTGAGGTGGTGTCTGAGGGGGAGCGTTTCATGCTTCACCCTGGCGAGTTTGTCTTGGGGCAGACGCTTGAGCGCATCAGTGTTGGCAGCAGTCTCCTTGGGAGCCTTGATGGGAAATCATCACTCGGCCGCCTCGGACTTCTGATTCACTCCACCGCTGGGTATGTAGATCCGGGCTGGGTTGGCACTCTCCCACTCGAGCTCGGGAATGTGGCGCGGCTCCCAATTGCGCTCTACCCGGGAATGAAGATCGGACAGATCTCCTTCCACCGCATGTCGAGCGTGGTCGATCAGCCGTACGGCAGCAAGGATCTCCGCAGCCGATATCAAGGACAGACAGAGCCAACCGCGTCGGCAATCCATGTGGATTTTGACGCGACACGCCGCGACACCGAACGACCGTAGTGATGCTGAACCTGGAGGGGACCGGCGTTCGACCAGTTCGAACGATTGATCTTGGCTCCGTCAGCGTTGACCTCTTGCAGATCGGGGCGTTCCGCAGCGATGCGGGCGCAATCTTCGGGCCAGTCCCGCGCACAACCTGGGAGCCGCTCGTGCGCGATGAGATCGACGGAGATTCGCGGCTCTTTCAATCGCTGAACACACTCCACGTGCGCACGCCTACGGGTGCCCTCCTCCTTGAGACGGGAGCAATTCCAGCAGGGGAGCGGCGCGAAGGCGATGAGATCTGGTCGGTCAGTGCATGTGATGCGCTGATCGCATTAGGTGCAGATCCAGATAGCCTGGACTACGTGGTGCCGAGCCACTTGCACCGTGACCACGCAGGCGGGCTCACCGGGTCTGGCGGTTCCGCCGCATTCCCACGAGCAACCATTGTTGCGCCGCAGGCGGAGATTGACGCTGTGGCGAGCGCATCTGCGCGCGCACGTGCGGCGTATGATCAGCCCCTTCTGACGAGACTCTTTGCTGACTCGCCTCCAGACGCGTTTCAGGATCGGCGCCAACTCCTGCCAGAGGTAGAGCTGCGCCTTCTCGGGGGGCATACTCCAGGATCTCAAGCCACCATCATCCGTGGGCGAGAGCGGACACTCCTCTTTATGGGCGATCTGTTCATGCGCCCCTGGCAGGCGAATCCACGATGGGTAACCGCGTTTGATGACGCAGCGTGGATCTCTGTTGAGGCAAAGAGTGCAATCTTTGCAGAGGCGGCTGCGAACCAGTGGCTCATTGTTCAGAGCCACGAGCTACATGCGCCGCTCGGGCGCATCGAAGTGGATCGAGACCGATTCCGCTTTATCGCCGAATAGGGCTATCGGGCGCGCAGCAGCGGGGCGATCAGACCTGGTCCGTCCTCTGGCGTAAACGGGCGAGGGAGAACCTGGAGGACGCGACCCTCCGCGTCAAGCAGGATCTTCGTCGGGAGTCCGCCCGCCAGAGCGGCGCGGAAGAGCGCTCCGTCAGCGTCGAGGAGAATTGGATACTCGATCTCGTAGCGTTCCGCGTACCCGCGCACCGTTTCGCGTAACTCCTGCACGGAAATTCCGATGATGAGGAGGCCCTCTTCGCGATAAGCACGATCAAGTGATCGCAGCGTCGGAGTCTCCTGTTGACAGGGCGGACACCAGGTGGCGAAGAGGTCGACGATG
>CAXRAV010000092.1:0-4408 GCA_964228585.1 Candidatus Limnocylindrus sp.
CGTCGTTGCTCGACGCGCATCACACCTGATCGCATTCGCACTCGCGGCTGTCGCCGCGCCCACGCGCACGCTTGCGTACGGCGGACAGGCCCTTGTAGACGGCATCCTGATGCGCGGACCGGCGCACATTGGCGTTGCGATTCGCGTTCCAGATGGCAGCATCCTCACCACGAGCGAGCAGCTTCCCAACGGACGAGTGCGCCAACTTGCAGCGCGACTCCCCATCGCGCGCGGCGTGGTGATCCTTGTTGAGACGCTGATATTGGGGAGCCGATGGCTGATGCGCAGCGCAGAGATATCGACTGGACAGGCGAGTATTGGCGTCAAGAGCAGTAGATCTGACCGCGCGATCTCCGGAATGACGGTGCTGCTCACCTTTGTCTTTGTGATTGCGCTTTTCAATATCGTTCCCGCGCTCGGCGCATCGTTTGCGCTCGGTGCTGCAGGGGTTGATTCACTGCTTGCGGAGCGCGCGTTGGACGGCGTCTTGCAGATCGGTGTGCTTCTCGCCTATCTCTCGCTTGCGGGTCGGAGTCGCGACATTGATCGAACATACCGGTATCACGGCGCAGAACATCGCGCGATCCACGCGCTGGAGAACGGTGGCGCGTTGACGCGCGCCGAACTCGCTCGATGGCCAACGGCGCACCCTCGCTGCGGCACTGAGTTTCTTGTTGTGGTGATCCTCGTCAGTCTGGTGAGCTTCTCGCTCCTCGGTCGACTTGATGCGCTCGCTACTGTGATGAGTCGCGTGATCGGCATCCCGCTCGTTGCAGGAGTCTCCTACGAAATCTTGCGACTCCTTGGGAAGTACCGCACCAATCCGATCGCACGCGCGTTCGCCGCCCCCGGACTCGCCGTCCAGCGAATCACCACGCGCACGCCTGACGACGAGATGCATGACGTGGCCATCGCCGCACTCACGGTGGCGGTAGAGGCGGAAGGCGGAAGCGCTCCCGCAGGTTCGGAGCGTCCTGCGTGGGGGAGCTTGACGGCGGAGGCGCCACATGGCTGACCTCGCACAACTTGAGGCACGACTGGCGATCGCACTGCGCACCCGAGCGGAACTTGAGGAGCAGCTCACACAACCTGAGGTGCTCGCAGACCATACGGCGCTGGCGCGAATCGGTCGTGAACTTTCACGCACTGCACCGCTCGCAGAAACGGCCGCGGCCCTCACAGATGCACGTGCACGTCAGGCGGATGCAAAGGGGATGGAACTGGATCCAGGCGCAGATGCAGAGATGCGCACTCTTGCCGCTGCGGAGCGAGCCGCCGCAGAGGCGATTGAGCGCGACATCATTGAGCGACTCCCTGCACTCCTCCTTGATCCGGATCCGAACGACGGGAAGGATGTGCTCATAGAGGTTCGTCCTGGGGCCGGGGGTGACGAAGCGGGGATCTTCGCCGGCGAACTCTTCCGTGCGTATTTGCGGTACGCCGAACGACGCGGCTGGAAGGTTGAGGTCGACGCGTTGAGCGAGACCGCACTCGGCGGCGTTCGCGAAGCGATGGCCGAAGTGAGTGGGCCAGGCGCATGGGCTGCCTTCAAGTGGGAAGCCGGAGTGCATCGGATTCAGCGCGTCCCTGCCACCGAATCTTCTGGGCGAATTCACACCAGCACCGCTACGGTGGTGGTGCTTCCAGTTGCAGAGGCGGTCGACTTCGTCATTCCAGAGGGTGACATTCGCATTGACGTGAAGCGCGCCTCCGGCCACGGCGGCCAAGGTGTGAACACCACCGACTCCGCCGTTCGTATCACGCATATTCCGAGCGGCACGGTGGTTGAAATGCAAGATGAGCGCAGCCAGTTACGCAACAAAGAGAAGGGTCTCGCAATCTTGCGCAGCAGACTTCTGGCCGCAGAAGAGGAGCGTAAGCGCAGTGCGAACTCGGTTGCGCGGAAGGCGCTCATCGGAAGCGGTGATCGAAGCGAAAAGATTCGCACATACAACGGACCGCAGAACCGCGTTACCGATCATCGCATTGGGCTGGACAAGTTCGATGTTGATGGTGTGTTGAGCGGCGACCTCTCCGTCTTTCATGACGCACTTGCTGCCGCCGAGCAGGCGGAGCGTCTGGCGGGCGAGTGAACGACCGAAACCTCCAAAACGATCGACTCATTCAAAGCGAAGCGGACGGTCCAGCACTGCTACGCACCGCCACAGACGCACTTGAAGTTGCTGGGAGTTCGAGCCCGCGCCTCGATGCAGAACTTCTCCTCGCTGCACTGCTCGGTACGCGTGTTGCCACGCTGCGCACTGCTGTCGCTGCTGGATTTCCACTTCCTCTACCGAGCAGCGCACTCCTGCCAGAACCAGAACCACTCAGCGAGCGCCACCCTGAGCTTGCAGAGGCGCTGCGCGCTGCACGCGCCGCGCTTGCCGCAGGTGATGCACCCGCTGCACTCGCGGCGCTGGTGAGTGAACGCGCGAAAGGGCGACCGGTGAGTCACCTCACCGGCACGCGTGGCTTTCGTGCCCTAGAACTTCTTGTCACACCAGATGTGTTGGACCCGCGCCCAGAGAGCGAACTTCTTGTTGAGACGGCGCTCGCCTATTTGGCGGACCGAGCCGCCGCTGCGCGCACATTGGGACGTGCACCTCAACCACTGAACGCCGCAGAGATCGGCACGGGGAGCGGGGCGATTGCGCTCGCCCTTGCGACCGAGTCACCCGTCCCGCTGCGCTTTACCGCCACCGACCTTTCAGGCGATGCGCTTGCAGTTGCGCGCGCGAATGCGCTCCGCTCTGGAGTTGCATCACGAGTGACGTTCCTGCACGGAGATCTTGCAGAACCACTCCTTGCGGGCCGTGCCCCAGGGGATCCACCACACCTTGATCTCCTTGTCGCCAACCTGCCGTATGTGCCAACAGCCGAAGTGGATGCGGCAAAAGACGCCGCCCGTTTCCAGCGCGCGGGACAGCGTGACGAGACTGCCCCTCCGCTGAGACTCGCTGAAGTGGCGATCGCGGCCGAGCCGCGCATGGCGCTCGACGGAGGCAGCGATGGACTTGAGTGCATCCGAAGACTGATCGCCGAGCTTCCACGACTCCTTCGCCCAGGTGGCGCTGCGGCACTCGAGTTTGGCGATGGTCAAGCGGACGCGGTGAGCGCACTCGTCGCCGGCCTCGGCCTTGGGTGGCGTTGCAGCATTCGCGGAGATCTCTCGGGGCGCCCACGCGTCGCGGAGATCCGACGTAGCGGCTAGGTTGAGCAGATGAGCGATTCACCGATTAAGTTGCTGGTCATGGACCTTGATGGCACGTTGCTCCCCCATGGAGGCGCGATCTCTCAGCGCACCGCTGCCGCAATTCGTGCGGCACGCGAGCGCGGTGTGATCACCACGATCTCCTCCGGGCGCAACATCCCAAGCTTCATCGAATACGCACGCACTGCGGGGGTGAACGGACCGCTCATTGGCATGCAAGGGGCCATCGCGCGCGAGCTGCCAGCACCTGGTGAGACCGGGAGCGGCGCGCTGCTACGTCACGTGCCGTTCACGTCAACACTTGCCGCGCGTGCCGTTGAGTGGTGCCGACAGAACGATCTTTGGGGGCACGCCGTTATCCAAGACGACTACGCTTTTGATGCGACCGATCCGCACTATGAGACGTATCAAGGTTGGCTTGCAGGCAATGCGGTTGAGCGCCTCCACTCCATTGCGGATCTTGCGCATCATCTACGACAAGAACCCAAAGAGATCTCCAAAGTTGTTGCACACGCGCCAGCAGGACATCCGGAGACGGTGTTGGAGCAGGCGCGCGAAACGTTCGGGGGCGATCTCGATGTCACCATCAGTCACCCGGAATACCTGGAGTTCACCGCTCCCGGCGTCAACAAAGGCGCGGCCCTGAAGTGGCTTGCGGAGCGGCTCAACATCCCGCTTGCTGACACGATGGCGATCGGCGACCAGCACAACGACCTTGAGATGTTGCTCGCCGCAGGTCACGGCGTGGCGATGCACGGCGCCCCTGAGCCGGTTCAGCGCGCCGCACGTTACGTGGCACCGCCGAGTGAAGCGGACGGCGCAGCGCGAATGATCGAGCGCCTGATTCTCGGTTTGGACGGAGAATAGGGGTATGAACACTCGGCGCACATCAGAGGAGATCCAGGCTCAGCGCGATCCGCGGGCAGATCAGCCGCTGCGCGAGGTCGACCCTGCCCTGAACGCGATCCTTGAACGCGAAGCGGTGCGCCAGCGTGATCATATTGAGCTGATCGCGTCTGAGAATTACGCCTATGCCGCGGTTCGTGAGGCGCAAGGAACGATTCTCACCAACAAGTACGCCGAGGGATATCCGGGGAAGCGCTACTACGCCGGGTGTGAACACATCGACTCCGTTGAAGATCTTGCCCGCACGCGCGCGCTACAACTCTTCCCCGGGAGTGAGCACGTCAATGTGCA
>CAXRAV010000093.1:0-4435 GCA_964228585.1 Candidatus Limnocylindrus sp.
TGGAGCGGTCCAACTGCGTGAGGCACTGCGAATCGGTTCGCCTTCGGCAAGGATCTCGGCTTTGCCGCCGAGCACGAGCCGGAAGGCGCGCGGGAGCGAGGCGACATTCAGCGGCTCATAGTCCTGGTTGAGGATCAAGACTTCGCTACTCATTGCCCGATCGTATCAGCCGCGCCGAGCAGCTCGATGCGGTCGCCCGTCACCACAGGTCCCTCTCGCAGCACCCGTGCGTACCAGCGCGAGTCTTCGGGGCGAACCTTGTGGCTTACGCGTGCAATCCGCCAGTCTTCGAAGCTCCCTGCGATGTTCTTGCAGGGGGCGGCGGGCTCACTCAGCTGGATGATCGGGCCGCTCTCTGCTGCGCCGATGCGCAGTCGGTCACCTTCACGCAGTCCGCCAAGGTCAAGACCGCTGACGGTGAGATTTTCGCCAATGGCACCTGGGTAGAGGTGATGTCCATCTGCGTTCACACGCGCAATCTGTTCAACGCCAAAAAGGCAGACCGCCTTCTCAGGCCCGCCATGCACCGGCGCCTTGGTGCGTTGTCCGTCACCAATCAAACCGAGTTTTGTGATGACGGTGCGATCAATCGGTCGCTTCGGGACACCGCCTGGATGCGAGACATTGATGCTGCTGATCAGTCCACCGCTCCCTGCGAGTGGCCGTGGAATCTCCCGTCGGGCCGCGGCGAGGTCGTCGATCCGTCGCTCCTGGTCTCCCTCCGATGCTGCTGGCGCTTCACTCATAACGCGGATGGTATGCGAGAATGAACGTATGGGAAAGAGCAGCGCACCAGCCAACACGAAGGTCGCGAAGTCCACATGGGCCACGAAGCGCGGGCTCGCGCAGATGCTCAAGGGCGGCGTGATCATGGATGTGGTGACACCCGCGGAGGCGAAGATCGCCGAAGAGGCGGGTGCGGTTGCCGTGATGGCGCTGGAGCGCGTCCCTTCTGATATTCGTCGCGATGGCGGCGTGGCGCGCATGAGCGACCCCGACATGATCAAGGGGATCCTCGACGCTGTTTCGATTCCGGTCATGGCGAAGGCGCGCATTGGGCATCATGTTGAAGCGCAGATCCTTGAGGCACTCGACGTTGACTACATCGATGAATCGGAAGTGTTGACGCCAGCGGACGATCGCTTCCACATCAATAAGCATGAGTTCCGCGTACCGTTTGTCTGCGGCTGCAAAGACCTCGGCGAGGCGCTACGACGCATCAACGAGGGTGCAGCCATGATGAGGACCAAGGGCGAAGCGGGGACGGGAAACATTGTCGAGGCGGTGCGGCACATCAGGACCGTGAGCGAACAGATTGAGGCACTCAAAGGACAGAGCGAGAAGCGACTCCGCGCCGCCGCCAAAGAGATGCGAGTCCCGTTTGAGCTGGTGAGGGCCACCGTCAAGGCGGGTCGACTCCCTGTGGTGAACTTTGTTGCGGGAGGGATCGCCACACCGGCAGACGCGGCGCTCTCCATGTGGCTCGGCGCCGATGGTGTCTTCGTTGGCTCAGGAATCTTCAAGGCGAAGAACCCAGCCAAGACCGCTGCTGCAATTGTGCAAGCCACCACTCACTGGTCAAACCCAACCATCCTTGCCGAGGTCTCTGCTGGAATCGGCGAGGCGATGAAGGGGATTGAGATGCGCACGATCCCGGAGACGGAGCGACTCTCCTCTCGCGGCTGGTAGCCAATGGCCGGCGCGAAGCGTCGAGGCGCCGCGCCAGTGATTGGCGTAATGGCGGTCCAGGGAGATTTTCGAGAGCATCTCGACACACTCGCTTCAATCGGCGCGCATGCTCGTGAAGTTCGTCTCCCCGAAGATCTTGAGGGAGTGTCCGGACTAATCCTTCCAGGCGGCGAGAGCACCGCCATGCGCAAGCTCTACGAGCGTTGGAACCTTGTTGCACCGATCAAGGCACTCGCCGTACGCGGCGCGCCGATCCTTGGCACCTGCGCAGGTGCGATCCTGCTCGCCACCAAGATCACCGATGGTGACACACCTGTCCTCTCGCTCATTGACATGGAGGTGCAGCGCAATGCATTCGGTCGTCAGCTCGAGTCTTTTGAGACGAAGCTGACCATGCAGAGCCTCAAGCCGGGCGGCGGCGCAACGCCGCTCCGCGCAGTCTTTATTCGTGCACCAGAGATCGTGCGCGTTGGTCCCGCGGCGACTGTGATCGCGCAGCTCCCTGACGGAAGGATCGTTGCCGCACGTCAGGGGAACGTGGTTGGCATCTCATTCCATCCTGAGATCGCTGGTGAAACGCGCCTCCACCGCTGGGTGTTAGAGCAGGCGGCGCAACACGCGCGACGTGGCTGAGCAGATCGTCGACCCAGCACCTCGTGTACGCCTGGCACGGATCACTGACCTTGCAGCGCTTGTAGCGATCTCCCGTCGCGCACACGATTCCTTGCCTGACGAACCAGCAGAGATCCGTTCGCTCGGACTGCCAATTGCTCCAGCGGCTCTCAGCCTCTACCAGCTCTTCCGAATGCCGCTCAGCCTTATCCGATCATCAGACAGCATCTGGGTGCATCAACGCGGCTCAACGCTCGATGGACTGGCACGTGTGGAACGCGATCTGCACGGTGAATGGACCGTCGTTGAGCTCTCCGCCGTCGATGATGCGGCGCGTGCACGACTCCTTGCCCGCGTGGTGCGTGAAGCGGGTCGGCACGGCGTGGCGAGAGTTCACGTGGCGTGTAGGGAGGATGCAGCAACACTCACGCTTCTTGGCGCCGCAGGCTTTCAGGTGTACGCGCGCGAGACCCTCTATGCACTGCAGTCGAGCCGTGCAGCAGCGTTGCCAGAGCTAGACAGCGCGCGCGGTGCAGTCTTCCCACTTCGGCCAGCGGCTTCGAGCGACGCGCTGCCGATCGCGCAACTGATGGCGCGGGTTACACCGCCCGCCGTGGCCCGGGTCGAGCTCACCGATGCGCGGGATTGGGGGCGTGCGACGACGGGTGCGTGGGCTCCGCGCGCGAGCATCAGTCCTCTCCTTCGACTTGTTGATGGGAGCGCATTTGTTGTTGACGGTGAAACGGGCGAACTGGACGGGTGGGTTCACCTTGGAGTTGCGCGCGAACCGGGAGAGCAGCATCCGCACTCCATGCGGATCACGACGCTTCCGAGCGTTGCTGTCGCCCCAATCATCGCTGCGAGCCTTGCGGAGATCTCGGCCCGTGCAACAGAGTCAGGGAGAGGAGGCGGTGCGATTCTCGCCGTGGTGCGCAGTTACGAGTCCGGGGTCGGCGCTGCACTGCGCGCGCACGGCTTTGAGGAGATCGCCGATCTCCGACTCGCCGTCCGTGACGCCCGGGCGCGGGTGACTGCCCCAGGGATGGTTCCCGCGATCGGATAGCCCGCGCCGCTGAGGTGGCCGTCGCGCTAGGATTCTTCCAATGAGCCTTGCCAACACCCCACACGACGCGACCAGCCCATTGATGGCGCCCACGGTCGTGCAGGAAGAGGCGATCGTCGACAACCTCGACCTTCTCCTCGACTGCCTTCCAGGGGAGATCGTTGCCAGCATTCGCGAGCTCTCGACGCGCGAAGAGCTTGCGGCGGGGCGTGACGGTCTCCTTGAAGTGGTCATGGATCTCGGTCGCCGCCCAGAGGCACGACTCACCTCCGGCGATGTGACGCTGTTGGAGCGCGAGGTGACAGAAGAGGATCTTTCGTGGGTGATCTCGCGCATTGGCGACTTCGGTGGAGATAATCGCGCTGGCATCGAGCGCACGCTGCACCGCATCTCTGCAATCAGGAATCGCGCCGATCGCGTGGTGGGTCTCACCTGTCGCGTGGGGCGTTCCGTCTTTGGGACGATCGAGATCCTGCGCGACCACATTGAGTCAGGAAAATCGATCCTGATCATGGGGCGACCTGGCGTGGGGAAGACGACGATGCTTCGCGAAGCGGCGCGCGTGCTCGCCTCTGAATTCTCCAAGCGCGTGGTGGTGGTCGACACCTCGAATGAGATCGCGGGCGACGGCGACATCCCACACCCTGCAATCGGCAAGGCGCGTCGCATGCAGGTGAGTGCGCCCGAGCGTCAGCACCTGGTGATGATCGAGGCGGTGGAGAATCACATGCCAGAGGTGATCGTCATTGACGAAATTGGTACGGAGGCGGAGGCCATTGCTGCGCGCACCATTGCTGAGCGCGGCGTGCAGTTGATCGGCACGGCGCACGGCAACAACCTTGACAACCTGATGCTGAACCCAACGCTCACCGACCTGATCGGTGGTATCCAGAGCGTGACGCTCGGGGACGACGAGGCGCGACGTCGACGGACGCAGAAGAGTGTCTTGGAACGAAAGGCACCGCCAACCTTTGATGTGGTGGTGGAGATCATTGATCGTGATCACATCCTTGTCCATGAAGATGTGGCCGCCACCGTGGATGCACTCCTTCGTGGCGATGCGGTTGCACC
>CAXRAV010000094.1:0-2478 GCA_964228585.1 Candidatus Limnocylindrus sp.
GCGATCACGAGCGGCGTGAGGAAGACGCCACCACCAGTCCCCGTTGCTCCGGCCAGCAGTCCGATGGCGACACCAACGAGCGCTGCAACGTAACGCCGCGGAGGGAGAGCCGTTTGCTCAGTGGAGGCGTCGCTGCGTGCGCGCGCCGCGAGACGGAGTGCGGCGGCGATCAGCACCGTTGCGAGGAGCGGTCGATAGGTCTCGTCTGCGATCTCGAGGCTCCCCGCAAGGTACGCGGCGGGGATCGAGCCGATCAAGAAGTAGGGGAGCGTGCGCCACGGGAGCTGGTCGGCCCGCGCGAACCGGACGACAGCGATGGAGGCAACTGCCAGATTCAAGACGAGGGCGGTCGGGCGCATCGCCTCAGGGGCAAGCCCTGCAAGCGCCATCAGGGCAAGGTATCCCGTTGCTCCTGCGTGTCCCACCGAGGAGTAGAGGAGGGCGACGGCGAAGAAGGCGAGCGGGAGGAGCGCGAGGAAGAGGGCTGAATCCACGCACGAATCATAGGGGGCGCACCCGCGTGGTCAGTCCCCCTGCTGCTGGACTATCCTCGCCCGTAATGCGGACACACCGCAGGGGGAGGCGGCGCTGGCTGTCTCCACTGGACGTAAGCAAGGAGAAACGCGATGAAGAACCTACGGATCGGCGCCATTGGCGCCGTTCTCCTGATGGTGGCTGCAGCGTGCGGAGGCTCAACAACCTCCAGTGCCGACACCATCGCCTTCGCACCGAAGGCATATCCGGAAGCAGGCCCGGCGGATTGTTCCGCAGAGGGCTACTACGGATTCAAGCGCATCACCTCGACTGACGCGTCGACCGTCGTCTTCGAGCTCTGCGCACCTGACGTGGCGTTCATCCAGAAGTTGGCGCTGACCAACTTTGTGATCAACGACTCCGGCTACCTTTCAACGGCAACTGCCGACGGCAGCATCGTTGAGAAGCCAAACGGCACAGGTCCGTTCAAGTTCAAGGCGTGGGAGCGCGGGACGCAGATTGTCCTTGAGCGCAACGCAGATTATTGGGGTCAGCTCGCCACCTCAGGCACCGCTGTCTTCCAGTGGCAGTCGGAAGCGGCAGCACGCCTCATTGCCTTGAAAGCAGGCACGGCTGACGGTATCGACAACCTTGCCCCAACTGACATTGCGGCCGCCTCAGCGGATCCTGCACTGCAGGTGATCCCGCGACCCGCACTCAACATCATGTACGTTGGAATGAACTCGTCGATCCCGGGCGATCCTTTTGAGAAGCTTGAAGTCCGAAAGGCTGTGGCTCTTGCGTTGGATCGTCAGCGCATCGTGGACACGTTCTACCCAGGCGGCTCGGAGGTGGCAAGCCACTTCACGCCATGCACCATTGCACACGGGTGTGCAGGTGAGGCCTGGTACGAAAGGAACCTGGACGAGGCCAAAGCGCTGATGGCAGCGGCTGGCTACGCAAACGGGTTCAAGACAACGATCTCCTATCGCCAGGTAGATCGCGGCTATCTCCCAGTACCGGCACAGGTTGCGGCCGACATCCAGGATCAGCTCAAGGCGATCGGGATCAACGCTGAGGTCAAAGAAGTTGAATCGACCGCATTCTTGGATGCGGCGAGCAGCGGCACACTGGCTGGTCTCCACCTCCTCGGTTGGACGGGAGACTATCCAGACGCAACGAACTTCCTCGATGCCCACTTTGGTCCATCGGTGATTCAGTTCGGTGCGCCAATCGATGCGATCACCAGCGCGCTCGCAGGGGCGGGCAAGACTGCGGTCCCTGCAGAGCGTGAAGCGCTGTACGCAGAGGCAAACAACGCCATCAAGGCGAATGTGCCGATGATTCCAGTTGCTCACGGTGGTTCAGCTGTCGCATTCGCGGCTGGCATTCAAGGCGCTCACTCGTCGCCGCTCGGCAACGAGGAGCTTGCCGCGTTCGGCTCGGGTGGCGATGACACCTTCGTCTGGATCCAGAACGGTGAGCCTGGCGGGCTCTACTGTGCGGATGAGACGGACGGTGAGTCACTGCGAGTCTGCGGCCAGATCGGCGAAGGTCTCTTCGGGTTCGTGACTGGTGGAGCGGAGACGAAGCCTCTCCTCGCCACCGCCTGCGAGGCCTCGGCAGACCTGCTCACCTGGACCTGCACCTTGCGCACGGGCGTGAAGTTCCACAACGGCGCAGCGTTTGATGCCACTGACGTGGTTGATACGTTCGCTTCGCTTTGGGACTGCGCAAACCCATGGCACAAGGGTCGCACCGGTACGTTCGAGTACTTCGGGTACACCCTCGGTGCGTTCTTGAATTCGGACAGCTGCACGAAAGCAGAATGAGTGAAGCCGCACTTACCACCACGCGGTGGTGAGTGCGGAAGCCCCCGTCGCCACCTTCGGGTGACGGCGGGGGCGCACTCTTCCAACTCGGTAGCGGAGTCCAACTCGGTAGCGGAGGGGACGCAGCGAACATGACCACCTACATCATGCGACGGCTCTTGGTGAGCCTTCC
>CAXRAV010000095.1:0-2529 GCA_964228585.1 Candidatus Limnocylindrus sp.
TGGTGGGACTATCGCGGAGGTGCGTTTCATCGCGGTCACGGCATGCGGATCGACCACCTCCTCGCCTCTCCATCGGCGGGAGATCTGATCTCATTCAGTGTGGATCGCGAAGAGCGGAAGGGGGCACTCCCCTCAGATCACGCACCGATCACGCTTACGGTCAGGGCAGAGTGATGGATGCCATCAAGACGGAGATCCTCAACGCGCGCAACCCAGGCGAGGTCGCAGCTGCAGTCTCACGTGCTGCTGTCCTGCTTCGCGAAGGAAAGCTTGTCGCCTTCCCAACGGAGACGGTCTACGGTCTCGGCGCTGACGCAACAAATCCGATCGCCGTCGCACGGATCTTTGCAGCGAAAGGTCGACCAACCTTTGATCCGCTGATCGTACACATTGCCGATCGCTCTGAACTCCCTCGCGTCCTCTCCTCCAGTGCGCTCAGTGACCCTCGCGTGAGCGCGCTCGCAGATGCGTTCTGGCCAGGACCGCTCACGATTGTTGCCGCCGCCTCCACCGCGATTCCAGAACTCGTGCGTGCAGGGCTCCCGAGTGTTGGGGTGCGACTCCCAGCGCACGAAACCGCGCGCGCACTGATTCGCGCGGCGGGGTCACCGATTGCAGCACCCAGCGCCAATCTCTTCGGTCAACTCTCCCCCACCAGCGCCGCGCATGTGGCGGAGCAATTGAGCGGACGGATCGATGCGATCGTTGTCGCTGAGCCATCGCGCGTCGGCGTTGAGTCAACCGTCGTCTCACTGCTCCCTGGGGAGCCAGCGCGACTACTGCGACCGGGCGGCGTGCCACGCGAACTCCTGGAACGCGCCCTCGCGCCGTTCGGTCCACTCCTCGGTCCCACAGCTCCGTCGAGATCAGACGCCGCTCTCCCCGCGCCCGGGATGACCGAGTCGCACTACGCCCCGCGTGCGCAGGTTCGCATCATCGACACCGCATCACCAGATCTGCGCAACCTCTCACGTGTCGCGCTTCTGGCGCCTGACGACGCAACCCTCGCTCGGCTCGATCAACTCGTCGCCGGGCTCACCGTGGTTGCGCGCGCGGCACTGAGCGAGCAGCTCGATCCCGTGCGCGCTGCGTCACGGCTCTTCGAACTCCTCCATCAGCTTGATGAGGCGCTTCGGGTTGACGGAGATGCGCACGACACGATCTTGACCACCCCCTATCCTGAGCCAGGACTCGGCGCTGCAATTGCTGACCGACTCCGACGCGCAAGCGCAGAGCGTTGAACGGAGTGTCATGACCGCACCGCGAAGCAACTGGCTCGCCAACGCCATGAGCGCTGAGGCGCTGCGCCGATTCCCTCAGTCGATCGCAGGTCAAGCCATCTTCGCCGTTGGGCTTTCGCTGATGGTGAATGGTGGCATCGGCCTTCCGTCATGGGAGATCCTTCATCAGGGCCTCAGCTACAACCTCGGTATTACCATCGGTCAGGCGGCGCAGCTGAGCGGACTTTTTGTCATCCTGCTCTGGATTCCCATCCGACAGGCCCCCGGCCTCGGGACAATTTCGAACATTGTTGTGATTGGTTTTGTGATGGACATCACACTGAACACCATGCGCCTACTCGGCGTTCCGCCACAAGAGGTCCTTAGCCAGAATCTGCCAGTCGCTCTTGCGCTCACTGTCATCGGGACCGGGCTTGTTGGGCTCGGTTCAGGGATTTATATCGGCAGCGGCAATGGCCCAGGACCTAGGGATGGACTCATGACCGGTTTCCATCGCGTTACCGGCCGACCGATCTGGCTCGTTCGAACCGTGATCGAAGTGCTTGTGGGCCTTGTGGGAATCGCACTCGGCGGGACGTTCGGATTCGGAACGATCTGGTTTGCGCTGACGATTGGACCGCAAGTGCAGTTCTGGCTCACGCGGATCGACCCAACGGGACGCGCGAAGCAGCAGTCGCTCTCGAGCAGCCGCCGTTAGAGGGGCAGGATCGCGTCGATCGCAATTGCTGTGAAGATCACCGTGAGATACGTGATCGAGAATCGATAGAGGCGAGTAGCGCCGCGAAGAAGGCCGTCACCGAGCACCTCGCTTCGAAGGCGCCAGGCGCGCAGCAGGAACACCGCTCCAAAAGCAACGGCTACCGCGAGATATACCGCACCCATCCCCACAACGAGCCAGAGCATCAGGCTCATGACAACCAGCAAGATTGTGTAGAGCCAGATCTGTCGTGCCGTCTCCACGGGACCTGCGGTAACGGGGAGCATCGGCACCCCCGCAGCGGCATAGTCTGGGCCAATGCGGAGCGCGAGCGCCCAGAAGTGCGGTGGCGTCCAGTAGAAGACGAGCGCAAAGAGAAGGATTGGCGCGAGCGAAATATCACCAGTCACCGCCGCCCAGCCGATCACCGGTGGAAGTGCACCAGCGGCACCGCCAATGACAATGTTTTGTGGTGTGGAGCGCTTGAGGATCAGTGTGTAGATCAGCACGTAGAACCCGATTGCCAGAAGCGAGATGAATGCCGCCATCAGCGTGGTCGTTGCTGCGAGGAAGAGGAAGCTCGCCGCGCCG
>CAXRAV010000096.1:0-3446 GCA_964228585.1 Candidatus Limnocylindrus sp.
GTAGATGTGCCCATCGTCCTGAATGAAGTGCCGCACGCGGGTCAGGCCGCTCAGCGTGCCAGATAGTTCATTCCGGTGGAGACGGCCGTACTCCGAGAGTCGGAGTGGAAGGTCGCGGTAGCTCCGCGTCTTTGTCTTGTAGATGACGGTGCTCTCGGGGCAGTTCATCGGTTTCAGGCTGAACTCTTCACCCTCTGACTCAATGATAAACATGTTCTCGCGGTAGAGGTCCCAGTGTCCAGACTTCTCCCAGAGGCGCTTGCTCACAATGATCGGCGTGGAGATCTCCTGGTACCCGCGCGCATCTTGGAGCTCGCGCATCGCCCCCTCAAGGGTGCGCCAGAGAAGTTGCCCCTTCGGGTGCCAGAAGGCGCTCCCAGGTGATACGTCATGGAATGAGAAGAGATCGAGTGCAACGCCGAGTCGACGATGATCTCGCTTCTTCATCTCCTCGCGGCGCCAGATGAACTGATCCAGCTCCTCTTGTGTGTCCCACGCAGTTCCATAGATGCGCTGCAGCGCTGGTCGGTCACTCTTGCCGCGCCAGTACGCGCCAGCAACTGAGAGGAGCTTGTATGGGCCGATCTTTCCGGTGCTCTCCACATGCGGACCGCGACAGAGATCCTGGAATTCTCCATGTGTGTACGTGGTCACGTTCGGCTTCGGCTGACCTGCCGCTGCAGCCTTCTTGGCAAGGTCGTCCATGATCTCGATTTTGAACGGCTGATCGAACTTCACGAGCGCAGCGCGCGCCTCATCGAATGGATACTCATCAAGTTTGAAGACATGGTCGGCTTCGATGCTCTTCGCCATTTCCGCCTCGATAGCCGCAAGGTCTTCTGGGGTGAGCGCGCGTTCAAGAAGGAAGTCGTAGTAGAAGCCGTCAGTGATTGCGGGGCCGATCCCAAGCTTGGCCCCTGGGAAGAGGCGCATCACCGCCTCGGCCATCACGTGTGCAGCCGAGTGGCGCATGCGGCCGAAGTGGTCGGCAGCACCAGCGTCTAGGAGTTCGTCGGCTGAACCGCGCACAGGGGCGGCGAGGAGCTCCTCGTCATGTACCGCCTGGACCGCGTCGTCAGCCATTCGTCGCTTCTCTGCCTCCTCGGGCTACTGGTGGGCGGTACAGGACTCGAACCTGTGACCTCAGCCATGTCAAGGCTGCGCTCTAACCAACTGAGCTAACCGCCCGAGGTCTCAGAGGATAGCCGATACACTCCCCGCCTATGAGTGGCGTAAGCGGCGAGCCCCAGGTGAGACGATCGGCCAACGGGCCGTTGATCGTTAGCGTTGGCGACCTCATTGACGAGATTGCCGTCCGCCTTGCCGCGCCGTGGCGTCGCGGCAGTGATGCCGCGGCACAGATCACTCGTCGACGCGGCGGCAGCGCGGCCAACGTTGCCGTAGCAGCGGCAGCCTCCGGCGGCCGCGCCCGCTTTCTTGGGGCGATCGGAAGTGATGCCGCAGGCGATGCTCTGGAGTCGGCGCTCCTTGCCGCAGGTGTCGAACCACTCCTTCAGCGCGCGGGGCGGAGCCCATCAATCATCGTGGTCGTGGAGCCGGACGGGGAACGAACCATGCTCCCAGATCGTGGAGTGGCAACGAATCTTCAGCACCCAGGTCCCGGGTTGCTCAGTGGGGCTGACTGGCTCCATGCTCCCGCCTACTCACTGTTGGGTGAGCCACTTGCCACCACCACGCTGCGCCTCCTTCACGAAGCGAATCACGACGGCATCCCGACCTCTCTTGATGCCTCCTCAGTTGGAGCGCTTGCCGCGTGGGGCCCGGAAGAGAGTCGTACGCGCTTCGCCGCAAGCGGCGCTACGCACCTGTTCGCAAACGAAGAAGAGGCCCAGTACCTTGGCCTCCTCCACGCACCGATCGCGGGGATGACGATGATCGTCAAACGCGGCGCTGGCGTTGCCGACGTGCGCGATGCCAGTGGTGAGGTGCTCGCATCAGTCGCCGCCCTGCCAATCGATGGACCGATCGACTCAACGGGAGCTGGTGATGCATTCGCGGGTGGCTTCCTTGTTGCGCGTGCACGAGGGGATTCGTGGGAGGATTCCCTACATGCAGGACACCGCGCGGCGCGCGCACATCTGCAACAGCACGAGGGGGGTTGAGGTGCAGGTAAGGATCTCGCAAGAGGTTGCAGACGCACTGGCGTCACGGCGTCCCGTGGTTGCGCTCGAATCCACGATCACTTCAAGCCTTGGACTCCCCGCACCCCACAACCGAACCTGCTTCGATCGCGTCAACGCCGCCATACGTGCGGCCGGTGCCGTCCCCGCCCTCACCGGGCTACTGGATGGTGCACTGGTTGCTGGCGTTGAGCCTGGCGAGGAGGAGCGGCTACTCAGCGCGTCCGTAAAGCTTGCAGAGCGCGATATCCCCGCTGCGATCGCGCAGCGCCTCCCCGCGGGGGTGACCACCGTCTCCGCTACGGTCGCAATCGCACACCTCGTGGGGATTCCGATTTTTGCAACGGGTGGCATTGGAGGAGTGCATCGCGGTGCAGAGGAGAACTTTGATGTTTCGTCGGATCTCGGTGCAATGGCGCGGCACCCAGTTGCCGTGGTGAGCGCAGGTGCGAAAGCCTTCCTTGATCTCGCGAAGACCCTTGAAGTGCTAGAAACATTCGGCGTGCCCGTGGTCGGATATCAGACGAACGAGTTTCCCGCCTTCTGGAGTCGCAGTAGTGGACTTCCGATCGCTCACCGTGCCGAGAGTCCGGGTGAGATTGCCGCGATGATGCGCGCCGCACGAGCGATCGGATGGGGTGGCGGTCTGCTGATCGCGAACCCAATCCCTGAAGCGAGCGAGATCCCTGCGGACGAGATCGCGGTCGCGATTGAGAAGGGGCTCGCTGCCGCAGTTGCAGCCGGTGCTCGAGGGCCGGCTGCCACGCCACGAATCCTTGCCGCTATTGCCGATGCAACAGCCTCGCGATCCATCCCTGCCAACCTGGCACTGGCAGAGTCGAACGCCTCACTCGCCGCGGCCGTCGCGGTTGCAGCGGCGCAAGGGGACGTTACGGCGCGCTAGAGCTCCCCACGCGGCGAGGTCCGCGCACGATTGAGAGAAGGGCAACAACAGCAATGCTCAGCCCAACTCCAAGGAGCGTATTCGTTGCGCCGAACGTATCCGCAATCGGCCCCACGGCAATGATCGGAACGAAGCTGCCGAGACTGACGAGCATGTTGAGAACGCCAAAGACGCGCCCACGGACTTCAACTGGCAGCTCTTCCTGCAGGGCCGTCTGGGCTGGAATAGCCACCAGTCCATACGCCGCGCCTGCGAAGTAGGCCACGAAAATCACGGTGGCGAGAGCTGACGCACCGGGGCCGATCGGAAGTCCGCCGATAGAACTGGCGCCGTCAGAAATCGCCGCACTGATCGGTTCCGCAAGTGCGAGGAGCGCAAGGCCTGCCCCAACCCCGAGGAGA
>CAXRAV010000097.1:0-2002 GCA_964228585.1 Candidatus Limnocylindrus sp.
CTGGGATCAGCATGTGGTGAGCCAAGACGAGGGGGCGCCCGCCATCCTCGCGATCGACCTGCACCTGATCCACGAGGTGACCAGCCCGCAGGCATTCACCGGGCTCCGGACGCGCGGCTTGACGGTGCGTCGCCCAGACAAAACGGTGGCAACCGCCGACCACTCCATCCCGACCACACCACGCAACCTGCCGATCGCCGACGAGATGGCTGCAGCACAGGTGAAGCAGCTTGAGACGAACTGCAACGAGTTCGGCATCCCGCTCCACGGCTGGGAGTCGCCCAACCAAGGGATCGTCCATGTCATTGGGCCAGAGCTCGGTCTCACCCAGCCTGGCGCAACGATCGTCTGCGGCGACTCGCACACCGCCACGCACGGTGCATTCGGTGCGCTCGCGTTCGGTATCGGCACGAGCGAAGTGGAGATGGTGCTCGCGACACAGTGCCTGCTCCAGCGCACGCCGAAGACGTATCTCGTCCGCGTTGACGGGAAGCTGCAGAAGGGCGTCTCCGCGAAGGACATCATCCTCGCCCTGATCGCACGCATCGGCGTGGGTGGTGGCACCGGACACGTCTTTGAATACGCCGGCGAAGCGATCCGCGCCCTCTCCATGGAGGAGCGCATGACGATCTGCAACATGAGCATCGAGGGTGGCGCACGTGCCGGACTCGTGGCGCCAGATGAGACCACCTTCGCCTACCTGAAGGGCCGACCACACGCGCCACAGGGTGCGGCGTGGGACGAAGCGGTGGCGCGCTGGAAGCGGCTGCCGAGCGATCCTGGCGCAACGTATGACAAAGAGATCGTTATCGATGCGAACACGCTTGAGCCGATGGTCACCTACGGAACGAATCCTGGAATGGGCCTGCCGATCAGCGGCAACGTCCCAGATCCATCCACGGAGAGCGATCCCGCGAGCGCACGCGCGCTGACGCGCGCACTCGAGTACATGGATCTCACCGCGGGGCAGAGCATCTTGAATCAGCCAGTCAACACCGTCTTTATTGGGAGCTGCACCAACGGCCGCATCAGCGATCTGCGCATCGCTGCGAACGTCTTCAAGGGGAAGCGTGTGGCGAGCGGCGTGCGCGTCATGGTGGTGCCTGGCTCCGCAGACGTGAAGCGCCAGGCGGAGCGCGAAGGGCTCGACACGATCTTCCGCGACGCTGGCGCCGATTGGCGTGAGGCGGGCTGCTCCATGTGCATCGCCATGAATGGCGATCAGCTCGCACCGGGCGAATACGCGATCAGCACCTCCAATCGCAACTTCGAAGGTCGCCAAGGGAAGGGCGGCAGAACCTTCCTCGCTTCACCGCTCACCGCCGCCGCAACGGCGCTGAACGGTCGCATCACCGACCCGCGGACACTCGCCTGATGGCGGCGCCAAAGGTTGAGCGCTTCAGCAGCGCCCTCATTCCGCTCCCAGCGGAGAATGTGGACACGGATCAGATCGTCCCCGCTCGCTACCTGAAGGTGGTCGTGAAGTCCGGACTCGCCGATGCACTCTTCCACGACTGGCGCTTCAACGAAGATGGCAGCAAGAAGACGCCACCGTTTGTCCTGGATGACCCACGCTTCGCTGGGCGAAGCATTCTCGTTGCGGGCGACAACTTCGGCACCGGCTCAAGCCGCGAGCATGCCCCCTGGGCGCTCGATGCGTTTGGGATCAAGGCGATCATCTCCACGAGCTTCGCCGACATCTTCAAGAACAACGCCCTCAAGAACGGCATCCTGCCGATCGCTGTGGATGCGCCGCTGCATGCACAACTCATGGAGGCTGCGCGCAGCGGCGACGCGGCACAGGCGAGCGTAGATCTTGCGAGCGCAACGCTGACAACACCGAGCGGAGAGGCCGTGAAGTTCGCGATCGATCCGTTCGCGCAGAAGATGCTCCTCGCGGGGCTCGACGAACTCGACTTCGTCCGCTCCAAGATGGCCGACATTGAGGCGCATGAGCGCGCGCACCCAGGGACCGTCAACACCAAGGCGGCGGAGGCGGCGC
>CAXRAV010000098.1:0-8693 GCA_964228585.1 Candidatus Limnocylindrus sp.
GGGCGGAATCGTAGGGATGGTGGGTGATCGCAATGTTGTTGGCGCTGGGGTGCCAGTCAAGCTGTTTGGTTTCCCCGCACGACTCCCGATCGGACCGGCGCTGCTTGCGGTAGAGTCTGGCGCACGCCTCTACGTTGCGGCAGTCATTCGCGAACCTCGCGGAAAATACACCGGATATATCCGCACAGTCAGAGTTCCACGTGAGGGTGATCGCATGGCACGAACACGCGTGACGCTGGCAGGGATTGCGGCTGCCTTTGAAGAGCTCATTGCAAAAGCCCCAGAGCAGTGGTGGACGCTCTTCTATCCAATCTGGGACGATCTTCGGGTATGAGTCAGAGCGTGTCGCGTGCCGATCTACACATTCACACGATGGCATCGGATGGAACAGCGTCTGTCTCCCAGGTCTTGGCTCGCGCGGAAGAGGTTGGGCTCGATCTGATCGCAATTACGGATCACGACCGAATTGATGCGGCGCAGGCGGCGCAGCAGATGGCGCAACGGAACGGGCTGCACGTTCAGGTGGTTGTTGGCGAGGAGATCTCCACACTGCAGGGCCACCTTCTAGGTCTCTTCCTGCAGGAGCGAATTCGTCCGCTGCGCTCACTGCGCCGCTCGATCGCTGAGATCCACGAGCAGGGAGGGATCGCAATCGTGGCCCACCCGCTCTTCCCGCACCCGCTCTGCGCCCAGGAGGGGACGATCCGCTCCGTCGCTGCAGATCGCGACCCCGCTAGCAGGCCTGATGGCATTGAGACATTCAACCCAACGATCTTCGGCACCTACCCACGCCGCCGCGTGGCGAAGCTCAACCACGAGCTTGGACTTGCCACCATCGGGAGCTCGGATGCGCACGTGTTGAGCGCGATCGGCCGTGTCTGGACCGCCTTTGAGGGGTCAAGCCCAGAGGCGCTCCGTAACGCAATCCTCTCGCGCACTGTAAGCGTTGGCTCGGGGAGCGATCACACGCTGACAGAGAGCCCCGGAATCTTTGGTCGCCAGATCCTTCGCAACCTCATCGGACTCGGTCAAGATGTTGCTGGTCTCACACGTCCACTGTGGACGCTCGGCGGTGAGCGCCGCGGTCGAGATTTGGGATACCCGGGAAGCCGCCGTCGTCCCGCACGATACGAACCGGAGGGCGAGCGATGAAAATCGGCATTGTCACTCCATACGCATATCCGATGCCAGGCGGCGTCAATGATCATGTTGGCTCCCTGTATCGAGTCCTTCGTGCGCGCGGACACGACGTGCGCATTATCACGAGCAGCCACGGCCTCCAGAAGGCGAGCGAAGGGGACATCATTCGCGTCGGCAAGGGCTTCAGCGTTCCGTTCAACGGATCCATGGGAACAATCACGTTGAGCCCCACATATCTTGCGCAGATGCGCGCCATCTTGGATCGAGAGCGTTTTGATGTGTTGCACTATCACGAGCCGTTCGTCCCATTCCTAAGCCTTGTCACGCTCACGCTCTCAACTTCGGTAAACGTTGGAACTTTCCATGCGTTCGGCGGGCTCTCCATCAGTTATGAGTTTGGAAAGCGGATGCTTGGACATTACGCAGGAAAACTGCACGGCAGGATTGCCGTGAGCCCCGCCGCGCGACACTTTATCAGCCGCTACTTCCCAGGCGAGTACAAGATCGTGCCGAACGGCGTGGAGCCTGGCCGATATCAGCGTGCGGTGCCAATTGCTCGGTATCGTGACGGCGTCCCCAACATTCTGTTTGTAGGTCGCATGGAGCCTCGGAAGGGTCTCATTCACCTGCTGCGTGCCTTCCGAAAGTTGCAGCGTGATGGCGTACGTGCACGGCTGCTCCTTGTTGGTACCGGACCAGGTGAGCGGGAAGCGCGGCGCTATGTACTGACGCGGCAGCTTGATGGCGTTGAGTTCCTTGGCCGAGTGTCAGAGGCGCAGAAGGCGCAGCTTTTCAAGACGGCAGATATCTACGTCTCACCAGCAACTGGGCGAGAGTCGTTCGGGATCGTGCTGCTTGAGGCGATGTCGGCTGGCGCACCGATCATCTGCTCTGACATTCACGGATATCGCGGTGTGGTGCGGCGTGAGCGGGACGGGATCTTGGTGGAACCGGGCAACGCAGATGCACTCGCCGCGTCGATTCGTCGACTGATCGATGACCCCGCACTCCGCGCACAACTCTCACGTGCGGGTGAAGAGCGGGCGCAGCTCTTCACCTGGGAGCGTGTCGGTCAAGCGGTAGAGGAGTACTACGGGTTTGTGATCCGCAGGCTTGCAGAGCAGGGCGAGCTCCCGAAGGGATTTAGCGCGCCGATTCCTCCGCCACCCGGCCCGCGAGTTCGCACAGCAGGCGAGCGGTAAGCCCCCACACTCTGCGGTCGCCAGGCGCCGGATATGCGCCGTATCGAAGTCGCTCGCCGCCGTGCACGCCCTCCACTTCGTGGACCGGTTGTCGTGGATCGAAAACGCCAAGGCTCACGCCAACGGTGGACACCACCTCCGTGGGATCAGGTCGCAGTAGGGGTACCTCCGGTGCTACACCAACCATGACATGGATCAAGAAACCACTTGCAGGACTGTATGCAGGATCAAGGTGTCCCACCATTTGAATCCTGTGCTCCGGGTCGTTGACGTGCACGCCAAGTTCCTCATGGAGCTCACGAATCGCAGTTTCTTCCGGGGTCTCACCGTGCTCCATCTTTCCGCCAGGAAGCGCAAGCTGGCCCCCGTACACTCCACCCTGTGCGCGTTCGATCAGGAGCACCTGACAATCGAACGGGTGCACATCACTTCCGCCCGTCGCAGGCGATGGACCACATGCGCTCACGAACGGTGGCGCGACGACCAGGGCGGTGACTGCAGCCTCTCGAAACCTCCCAGTCGGGAGAGGATTGAGTTCTACCTTCTCAAGGCTCGGCAAACGGCGAGGAACGATTGCTTCGGGTAGCGCGATCGGAGGCGGCGCAAGCGCACCGAATTCATCGCGTGCAAGTGCATCACGGAATCGCAATACGAGTCGATCGAGATGTTCGCTCAGTTGACTGCACCGTCTTCTTCGTCAAGACCGCCCCCCAACGGTGCAACAGCACCCTTGCGTATAGCGGCGGCTCTCTTCATGCGGTCCGATGCCAACGAGCGAACATCGCGCCTCAAGTCTCCTTCGTCACCACTGACAAGGAGCTTGGTTCCCTCTTTGAAGACTAGATGCTTTCCAGAAGGATCCGCGTCCACGTTGATCGATGCCCCTGAGACAAACGCGCCACTGAGAAGCGCGCGTGCGAGTGGATTCTCAACCAGGCGCTGAACTGCACGTCGGAGCGGGCGGGCACCATAGACGGGATCCGTTCCCTCGCGTGCGATGAGCGCTTTCGCGGCCGCGGTGATGGTAATCCCGACTCCTCGATCGCCAAGACGTTCTGCAAGTCCACGCAGCAACAGGTCGACAATCTGAGCGAGTTCTACCTCGCCAAGCGGCTGGAAACGGATCACCTCATCGATGCGATTCAACAGTTCAGGTCGGAACCTCGACCGCAGAGCCTCGCCGAGCAGCGTTTCGAGTTGCTTCTGTTGCGTTGAGCTCTTGGGGCCTGATCCGAGTGCGGCGATCGCGTCGCTGCCGATGTTGCTGGTCATGATCAGTACGATGTTCTTGAAATCGACGGTCCGGCCTTGGCCGTCGGTCAATCGGCCATCGTCGAGCACTTGGAGCAGCACATTGAAGACGTCAGGGTGCGCCTTCTCGATCTCGTCGAGGAGGATGACTTGGTATGGACGACGTCGCACCGCTTCGGTGAGCTGGCCGCCTTCTTCGTAGCCTACGTATCCTGGCGGTGCACCGATCAGTCGACTGACTGCGTACTGTTCCATGTATTCAGACATGTCAATGCGTGTCATTGCATCATCGGCATCGAAGAGAAACGATGCGAGTGCTTTTGCAAGCTCTGTCTTGCCAACGCCCGTCGGGCCGAGGAAGAGGAAACTTCCGATCGGACGACGCGGATCTGCAAGCCCTGCACGAGATCGTCGAACCGCATCGCTTACCGCCGCAACCGCCTCTCGTTGCCCTACGACGCGCTGCCCAATCTCGTCTTCCATTCGAGTGAGACGCTGGCTTTCAGCCTCAAGAAGTCGCGTCACCGGGATGCCCGTCCATGCGCCAACGATCTCAGCGATCTCTTCGGCGTCGACCTGTTCTTTGAGCAGGCGGCCCGAGGAAGCATCTACGGCCGCCTCTGCTTCGCTGAGTTTTTTCGTCAACTCCGCAAGGGCTCCGTATCGAAGCTCGGCGGCTTTGGCATAGTCGGCCTCACGCTCCGCCTGTTCGATGCGAATGTTCGTCGTCTCGATCTCAGCCTGGGTCGCGCGAACTCGGTCGATCGCCTCCTTTTCGCGCTGCCAGCGAGCCTGCAAGGCATCCGCGCGCTCCGAGATGTCCCCGAGTTCAACCTCCAACGTCTCCAGCCGAGCCTTCGACGCCGCGTCCTCTTCTTTCTTGAGCGCCTCACGCTCGATCTCAAGTTGCACGCGTCGCCGTGTCAGTTCGTCGAGCTCCACGGGCATCGAGTCGATCTCCATCTTCAAGCGACTCGCAGCTTCGTCGACGAGGTCGATTGCCTTGTCGGGCATCTGGCGATCTGAGATGTACCGGTGCGAAAGGGTGGCCGCCGCTACGAGCGCCGCATCGGTGATGCGAACGCCGTGATGCACCTCGTATCGCTCACGGAGCCCTCGCAGGATCGAGACGGTCGATTCCACGCTCGGTTCGTCCACGAAGACCGTCTGGAAGCGGCGCTCCAGCGCCGCATCTTTCTCGATGCTCTTCCTGTATTCGTCGAGCGTCGTCGCGCCGACGCACTGGAGTTCACCGCGAGCAAGTGCAGGCTTCAGGAGGTTTGC
The DNA here is from genome assembly GCA_964228585.1 of Candidatus Limnocylindrus sp. Taxonomy (GTDB): domain Bacteria; phylum Chloroflexota; class Limnocylindria; order Limnocylindrales; family Limnocylindraceae; genus Limnocylindrus. The sequence continues at coordinate 4,878 of CAXRAV010000098.1, forward strand.
GGCGTCCATCGCCCCTTCAGAGGCACCCGCGCCTACTACGGTGTGGAGCTCGTCGATGAAGAGGATGATCTCACCGTCGGATTGTGTGACTGCAGTGAGCACGGCCTTGAGTCGATCTTCGAATTCGCCGCGGAACTTTGCCCCTGCAATGAGCGCCCCAAGGTCGAGGGAGATGACGCGTCGGTTCTTGAGGTCGCCAGGCACATCGCCGCGCACGATGCGCTGGGCGAGTCCTTCAGCAATCGCTGTCTTACCCACACCAGGTTCTCCGATGAGCACCGGATTGTTCTTCGTGCGCCTGCTGAGGATCTGGAGGACTCGGCGAATCTCATCATCTCGCCCAATGACCGGGTCGAGCGTTCCTGCACGCGCTGCGGCTGTCAGGTCGCGTCCGTACTTCTCGAGTGCTTCGTGTGTAGCTTCGGGATTGCTCGAGGTGATCCGACGCCCACCTCGGATCTTCTCGATCGCTTCCTGGATCGCAGCGCGAGTCACTGCGAGGGTTGAGAAAACCGCGCGAAGCTCGCCATCAGTCTCTGCTGCCGCGAGCAGAAGGTGTTCGCCGCTCACATACTCGTCTCGAAGCGAAGCAGCTTCACGACGCGCAGCATCAAGCAGCAGTGTTGCGCGTCGATCCAGGCCGATCTGTCCACTGCTGCCAGAGACGCGCGGTCGTTGCGCCACTAGGCGTGAAACCTCCCCACGGAGAGCGGCGAGGTCAACACCAGCGCCACGGAGTACCTGGGCAGCGATGCCTTCTTCGTCCTCGATCAGCGCGGCGACGATGTGCTCAACGTCGAGCGTCGGGCTCTCTTGTCGCGCCGCAGATGCCGCGGCACGCTGCAGCAGCTCCTGTGTCCGCTCAGTGAATCGATCGAGTCCACTTGCCATCAGCAGCCTCCGATCAGCTCGGTCGTACGGTCACCCCAGGCGCGCTCGGCGCGCGGAGCGATCGTCCGGCGATTCGCGGTGTTCGCGCTGGTGTCGAACCGGTCGGGAGTGGCTTCGGCTTGCGACGCAGCGCATGCTCCAACACCTGGCCGATCGTCTCCACTGGAACGATCTTCAACGCCTTGCGAATCTCCTCGGGGATCTCTGGAAGGTCCTTTTCGTTCTTCTTCGGAATCAGGACCAGCCGAGCACCTGATGCGTGCGCCGCTAGCGCCTTGCTCTTTAGTCCGCCGATGGGAAGCACCCGACCCCGCAGAGTGATCTCACCAGTCATGACCACGTCCTTGCGTACCGGAATCCCCGTCAGCGCGGAGACAATCGCTGTTGCGATTGTCACACCGGCAGAAGGCCCATCTTTTGGAATGGCCCCCGCAGGCACGTGGATGTGCAACCCGAGCTTTTCGAATCGCTCTGGCGCAATTCCAAGCTCATGTGCATGAGACTTGATCCAGGTGAGTCCAGCGCGGGCCGACTCTTTCATGACGTCACCGAGCTGACCGGTGAGGATCAACTCTTCACGCCCCTCCATCACGCCGACCTCGACGGCGACCACATCGCCACCAACGGGAGTGACCACAAGTCCGGTCGCTGAACCGATCTGGTCGTCAAGGTCCATCTCGCCGTACTCGTGTCGCTCTGGCCCAAGCCATGTCGCGAGCTTCTTAAGGTCAACGCTTCCCTTGCGGATCTTCTTCTCAGCCACACCACGGGCAACCTTGCGCATCAGCGTGGCGATCTCTCGCTCAACATTGCGTACGCCCGCTTCACGCGTATAGTGACGAATCAGGTGCACCATCGTCTCGTCGGGGATGGCTACCTGACTCTCCTTGAGGCCGTGATTCTCACGCTGCTTCGGAACGATGTAGCGCTTGGCGATCTCCAGCTTTTCCGCTTCGGTGTAGCCAGGGATCTGGATGATCTCCATTCGATCACGGAGCGCATCTGGAATCGTGTCCAGCTGATTTGCCGTTGCAACGAAGAGCACCTGCGAGAGATCAAACTCCACCTCCAAGTAGTTGTCCTGGAAGGTTGCGTTCTGCTCTGGGTCGAGCACCTCAAGCAGGGCGGCTGATGGGTCGCCACGGAAGTCCGCGCCAACCTTGTCAATCTCGTCCAGCATAAAGACAGGATTCTTCGTCCCCGCCGTCTTGATCCCCTGCGCAATTCGCCCAGGGAGTGCGCCAATGTAGGTGCGTCGAGGCCCGCGGATCTCCGCTTCGTCGTGGAGGCCTCCGAGGCTCATGCGTACGAACTTGCGACCCATCGCCTTCGCAATGGACTTGCCGAGCGACGTCTTCCCTACACCTGGAGGCCCTGCGAAACAGAGGATCGGGCTCTTCACCTGTGGTGCGAGCTTGCGAACCGACAGGTATTCGAGGATCCGCTCCTTCACCTTTTCCAGGCCGTAGTGGTCGCTGCCGAGCACCTTGGCAGCCTCCGCAATCTCGATCCGATCTTCGGTTGCGACGTTCCAAGGCATGGCGATCAGCCAATCAACGTAGGTTCGAATCACGCCAACTTCGGGTGAGGCGGACGGGATGCGCGCCATTCGGTCAAGCTCCTTCAGCGCACGGCTACGCACCTCGTCGGGCATGTCCGCCGCTTCAACCTTCTCGCGCAACTCATTCGTCTCGGCCTGCTGTGGGTCATCTTCACCGAGTTCACGCTGAATCGCCTTGAGCTGCTCGCGCAAGAAGTACTCGCGCTGCGACTTATCCATCTCCGTCCGCACATCAGATTGAATCTTCCCCTTGATTTCAAGGATCTCAATCTGGCGCGCAAGGAATGCGGAAACGTACTTGAGACGATCGACCACATCAACAATCTCAAGGAGCTCTTGTCGCTGCTCTGTTGTCATATCTGGCGTGTACGCCGTCATGTCGGCCAAGAGGCCTGGGTCACTGATGTTCTTTGCAGCGACCGCCGCCTCAGGCGGAACTGGTGCGCCGGAGGTGACATACGTCTCCACTTGCGCCTGGACGCTCTTCATGAGCGCCTCAACCTCTACTCCTTCGGCCTCGTCAACTTCAATGACTTCTACGTCAACCATCAGTGACGGTCCTGATGTATCGAGCGAGTGAATTGCGATGCGCTTCTGGCCCTGCACCACCGCGCGGATCGTTCCGTCCGAGAGGTTCACCACTTGAGCAATCTTTGCAAGCGTGCCGACGTCATGAAGCTGTTTGATGTCAGTGATCTCTTCTTGCTCCGCCTCTCGCTGGGTGATCAGCGCGAGCCAACCCTCTCCAGCTGCGGCGGCGCGAATTGCGGCAACGCTCTTATCGCGCCCAACCTTGAGCGGCGCAACCATCTCTGGGAAGATGACGATCTCACGCAGCGGAACGAGCGGGAATCGTCCGAGACCACTTGGCACCGGAGTCCCATCCTCATCAGAGGCGGCCACCGCCTCATCGATCTCGAGCTCCATCTCCTCGCTCATCTCGCCCTCTAGTTCGTCGTTGCGTCGCTTCTCGCTCATCGTCGCCCTCCTTCATGTGCTGCGGTTCGTTCCCGTTCGCCTTGCTTGCTTCCCTCTTCGTAGAGTCGTTCAAGGATTCGTTCACCCAGACGCTCCTCCAACTGGAAGAGGAGCTTGATTCCGGCAAGGTTCACGCCAAGATCCTGCGTGAGGTGTCGTATCCAGAGGATTCGACGGAGATCGTTTTCGGAGAAGAGGCGGATGTTGGTCTCTGTCCGCGAGGGGCAGATCAGCCCAGCCTCTTCATAGATTCGAAGCGTTCGCGGATGGACGGCCACCAACTGCGCCGCCACGCTGATCACGTAGACGGGGCGCGAGGGGTCAATGCCAGCTCCGCTGCTCCTGAACACCCCCGTATCCTAGAACCCTACCAATACCATTGTCAA
>CAXRAV010000099.1:0-2738 GCA_964228585.1 Candidatus Limnocylindrus sp.
CCAGCCACGGAGATCTCGATCTCGGCGAGACCGCTCCCGCCAGCGACAGCAGCGAGTCGATCGATCAGCTCGACCAGATTCGCCTCTTCGCCGGTGAGCGGTCCTGATGTGGGAGCGCTCGCTGATGGTGAGGTGGGCGGCGTGACGGACTGTCCTGGGATGCGCAGCTCCGGTGGTGGGGCGTTGAGTCGTGTCTGGCCGCGGCGCGGACGTGGAGGTGTTGTCTGCATCACGGGCGGCGGTGCGGCGCGCTCCGCCATGCGGCGCTCCGTGGTGAAGCGCTCAATTGGCGGAGTTGAAGGTGTCGACGGGCTGATCACGCCACCCTGCGCAGGGCCCACGCCGCTGCCACGCGCACGTCGTGCCGCCTCGCGCGCCGCCTCAAGCGCGCGGAGTGCGCGCTTCTGGAGCTGGTCGCGGCGGCGTTCTGGCATCAGCGACCCTCCCATTTGGCAAAGAGAAGCGCCGCGTTTTGCCCGCCGAAGCCGAAGGCGTTCACGAGCGCAAGGCGAATCTCGCCCTCCCGTGGCGCACCGCGAACAATGTCGAGCGCGCCAACAAGTGGATCAGGGTCGGTGAGATTCAGTGTGGCGTGGACGCGGCTATCTCGCATCGCACAGATCGTTGCCGCGGCGCCGAGCGCGCCCGCGGCGCCAAGCGTGTGACCGATGTTCCCCTTCGTGGCAGTGACCGTGGCGCGCAACTTCGCGCGGTCCGCGTTCGCGGCGGTCGCAGCATCGGGTGCACCGCTAAGGATCGTGCGAATCGCATCCAACTCCGCCTTATCTCCTTCAGGCGTGGATGTGGCGTGCGCGTTGACGTGATCGATGTCGCCACCTGTACGACCCGCCTTCTCCAGTGCCCGACGTGCGGCGCGAACGGCGCCGAATCCGCCAGGAGCGGGGAGGGTGATGAACTGTGCGTCAGCCGTTGCTCCGTAGCCCACGATCTCGGCAAGCGGCGTCGCGCCGCGCGCGCGCGCGAGATCGAGTCGCTCGAGCAGCAAGACGCCCGCGCCTTCAGCCATCACGAAGCCGTCGCGCGCGCTGTCAAAAGGGCGTGATGCGGCAGCGGGATCGCCGCCAGCGGCACCGCTCGCGCTTCGTGAAAGCGCGCGCATGTTGTTGAATCCAGCGATGACTACAGGGTGGAGCGTCGCCTCGGTTCCGCCAGCGAGTGCGCGCTCCGCATCACCGCGACGGATCGCCTCAAATGCTTCGCCGATCGCGTGTCCGGCGGTGGCACAGGCGCTCACCGGGCCGAATGACGGGCCCTGTGCGTTGACGTGGATTGCAACCTCGCCCGCCGCCATGTTCCCAATGGCACCTGGAATCAAGAACGGTGAGACGCGTCCCGCCCCCTTGGCAGCAAAGCTGAGCGCCTGCTCAAAGAGTGTGGTGGCGCCGCCGAGTCCGGAGCCGATGATGGTTGCGGTGCCGAGCGCCTGCGCATCGCTAAGTCGCGCTGGGAGGCCAGCCGAGCTGAGCGCCTCTACTGAGGCTGCAATTGCAAAATGTGCGAAGCGATCGAGTCGTTTGATCTGTTTCGCCTCTAGGATGTCCGAAGGGTCGAAGTTCGGCACCTGTCCACCAAAGTCCACCTCTTGTCCAGTGAGGTCGAGTCCTTCGAGTCGGCGAATGCCTGAGCGTCCCGCGAGGAGACCGCTCCAGAGCGCGTCCACGCCGCGACCGAGTGGGGACACCGCCCCCATCCCCGTGACGACGACGCGATGCGCGTCGCTCATCGCACCATCTTCCCCGTGCGCACCGTTGCCGCGCGATACGCGTCACCCGCAAGCCCGCGTGCGGTGATCGCATCGCTCACCGCTTCCGTGTCATACGTTGCGCGGTGAATCTCTGCGCTGATCGTGGCCGCCTCGGGGTCAATGTCCACCACGGCGAATGCGGCAGATGCTTCACCGTCATACGGAAGTCCAGCAGAGCCAGCATCCACGAGCACCTTCCAGCCGTAATCTTTGACGCGCGCCTGGTGCGTGAAGCCGACGCAGACGAGTCGCGCATCCGTCTGTCCGATCAGCTCCAACGTGGTGGACGGGTCAAGGTCGGCACTCAGCGGGATGGTGCGTGAGCCTGGTGAGGCGTGGCAGAAAGTGACGCTGATCTCGCCGTAACGGAGGCGACGCTCGGTTGGCAGTGAACGCAGCCACTCAATGCGATCGTCGTCGAGTTCGTCCGAGGCCCACTCCACCGCCGCCTTCAGTCCGGGTGGGAGTCCACCAGCGAGGCTCGGGAAGCTTGCGGCGTAGTCGAGATCTGCAACGGCAATGTCGCCCGTCCCCGCGGTGACGAGTGCGCCGTTCGACTGCAGCTTACGAATCAGGTCGATCGTTTCGGTTGGCTTAGGGCCAAAGAGCGCGTGATCGCCAAGGATCGCGACCTGATCTGGCTTGAGGGCTCCGAGTTTCGCCACGATCGCTTCGAGTGCGGCGAGGTTGCCGTGAATGTCTGAGATGACAACGACGCGCTTCATTGGTGCTCCTTCGCTATGCCGAGGTTGACCCAGGTGGGTGCGGGAGTGCGCTCTCCGATGGAATGACAAAGGTGATCGTTGCGGTGCAGGCGGCCTCGCCGTTCACAGAGGCGGTGCCGATCGCGCTCCCCATGCGCGAGCCGAGCTTCTGCATCTGGATCTCAAGGCGCAGCGTCTCGCCAGGGGTGACCATGCGCGTGAAGCGGCAGGACTCAATCTTTGCGAACACGCCGAGGCGGCTCCCCATC
>CAXRAV010000100.1:0-4816 GCA_964228585.1 Candidatus Limnocylindrus sp.
AGCGTTTCGGCGATCCCTGAGCATGCCGCTGACTGCCGCAGGGCTGCAGAGTGGCTCGCTGCGGAGTTACGTCGGATCGGCGCTCAGCGCGTTGAAGTGAGTGAGACGGGTGGCCATCCCATTGTGGTGGGCGAGCGTATCGAAGATCCGAATCTGCCAACGATCGTCATCTACGGACACTACGACGTGCAGCCTGGTGACCCGCTCGATCTCTGGAAGACGAGTCCCTTCGAGCCGATCGTTCGCGATGGGCGCATGCTCGGTCGCGGCTCCGCCGACGACAAGGGGCAGATTCTCATTCACCTTGCAGCGCTTGAAGCGCTCCTTAGCACGCGTGGCAGGCTTCCCGTCAACGTGAAGTACCTCTTCGAGGGGGAAGAGGAGTCGAGCTCAGTGAACCTGGAGCGCTGGATGGCGGGGAATCCTGAGCGTTGCAGCGGCGCCGCAGTCATCATCAGCGACACTGGGTTCTTCGACGGAAATCTCCCCGCCCTCACCGTGGGTCTTCGGGGGATCACCTACCTGCAGGTGGATGTACGAAACTCTGACGTTGACCTGCACTCTGGAAGCTACGGCGGTTCTGTCATCAATCCAGCAAACGCCCTCGCCTCAATGATCGCGTCACTTCACGACGAGAACCGTCATGTAACCGTGCCCGGATTCTATGACGATGTCGTGGAGCTCAGTCCGGATGATCGCGCCGCTTTTGCAGCACTCCCGTTCAATGAGGCGAACTTTCTTGCTGGGATTGATGCCAAGGCGACGCAAGGTGAGGCTGGGTATAGCACCGTGGAGCGTCGTGGGGGCCGTCCAACGCTTGACGTAAACGGGATCTGGGGCGGGTTCACTGGCGATGGGAGTAAGACAATCATTCCGGCACACGCTCACGCGAAGATCTCTTGCCGCCTGGTAACTGCGCAAGATCCTGCAAGGATTGCACTGCAGGTGGAGGCGGCCCTAAAGGCTGCGGCCCCGCGAGGCCTTGACGTGGAGGTGCGCAACCTCGGCAACGGATATCCATTCCTCACACCACTTGGGGATCCATACCTCACCGCTTCGGCTGCAGCGTTGAAGGAGACCTTCGGCGCTGATCCGCTCTACCTGCGAGAGGGTGGCTCGATTCCGATCGCGGCCCTCTTCCAGCGTGAGCTCTCACTCCCGGTCGTGTTGCTCGGCTTTACGCCGCCAGATGACAACGCACATGCGCCGAACGAATCGATGGATCTAGGAAACTTCGAAGGCGGCATTCGCACAGTGATTCGCGCGCTGGACGCGATCGCGGTCCTCCCCTAAGCGCATCATGCGCATCGCACTTCTCGGCCTCGGACTGATCGGAGGCTCCATCGCGAAGGCGCTTCGCGAGGATCCGGCAGGGGTAGGCCCCTTTGACCCGACCGGTGTCGAGATCGCTGCTTGGACGCCAAGTGCGGCAGGACCACGTGCGGCACTCGAAGCGGGCGCTGTTGATCACGTTGCGCGGACGATCGCCGAAGCGGTCGATTCAGCCGCGCTTATCATTATCTGCGCGCCACCGATCGCTGCGACGAGCATTCTCGACGAACTCGTGATCTGCAGGCGCAGTGGTCGTCTGGCGGAGGGTGCCGTGATCACCGACGTTCTCTCCACAAAGCGATGGATCATGGCCGAAGCGGCGAAACGAACGCTGCGGTTCTGTGGGGGACATCCAATGGCGGGGAAGCACGAGACAGGATTCGCGGCGGCAGATGCCAACCTCTTTGTTGGTCGCCCCTGGGTCGTTGTCCCTGACCATCACGGCACGAGCAGTGCTGCCGCGCTCGTTGAACGCCTTGCATCCAGTTGCGGGGCGAGGCCGATCATGATGGATGCCGAACTACACGATGCGGCCACGGCGGCGGTTAGTCACCTCCCGCTACTCCTCTCCGCGGCACTGGTGAGCGCCGTATCGCAAGGGGAGCAAGGGAAGGCGGTTGACGGATGGCGTGTCTCCCATCTTCTGGCGAGCAGCGGATGGAACTCCGCAACCCGGCTCGCACGAGGTTCCGATGAGATGGGCGCCGACATTCTGTCGACGAATGCGCGAGAGGTACGCCGCCGACTTCGTGCGCTCCGCGACGAACTTGAGCGATGGGACGCGCGCCTCGCAGCCGCGGAGAACGACCCAGTCGTAGGACGCACCGATATCCGAGCCCGTCTTGCGGAGGCTCGCGAGACGCTTGAGGAGCTGGGGTGAGTCGAGAGCCGGAGCGAACCGACCCACTTGCGCGCGGAGCCGATGAGATGATTTGGGGGATCCCGCGAGCGACCGCGTTCCCGCACGGAGCATGGCGCGGCTTTCGTGCTTTTGCTTCGCGCGAAGAGGGTGAGGCGGAGATCGGACGACTGGAGGGGGCGGCGCAGGTGCGCCCTCGCCGAGAGCTTGAGATGGACCCCGAATGGAAGCAGCCGATCCCGTACGCGATCGCGATCTTTCGGGATGCCACGAATCACGCGTTCCTCTTCTGGATGGATCGACTCGAGGGGACGAGCGACCGTCGACTTCACGGTCGTGCCTCCTTTGGTGTCGGCGGACACATCGGCGCCGCAGATACTGGGATTGAGTCGGCACTCACGCGTGAATGGAGCGAAGAGGTTGCCACACCAGCACTTCCCAGCTTTACACCGCTCGGGCTGCTCAATGACGACGGTGATGATGTGGGCCGTGTGCACCTCGGCGTCGTCTACCTCGCGCGACTTGCGTCGCCTGAGATTCAGGTGAGGGAGCGAGAGAAGCTCGCCGGTGCGCTCGTACCCCTCGAGGAGGCGGTCGCCCGTGCAGGCGAGCTCGAGGGCTGGTCGGCGGCGCTCATCTCACACATTGAGGCGCTCGCCACGTAATCGCCGCTCGGTACGCGGCGCGTACATCTTCGTATGCACGATGGCGCGATGCCAATCTCCATTGCAAGTAGCACCCTCGTTGGGATCCGCGGTGCCCCCGTTGAGGTGGAGGTTGACGTTGCTACTGGGATCCCTGCGGTCCGCATTGTGGGTCTTCCAGACGCCGCGGTTGGCGAAGCACGTGAACGGATCCGTTCGGCCATCCGCTCCTCAGGATTTACCTGGCCAGCACGCCGAATCACCGTAAATCTCGCCCCCGCCGATCTTCGAAAGAGTGGTGGCTCCTTTGACCTTGCGATTGCACTCGGAATCCTTGCGGCGAGTGGTCAACTGCGCCTCGCGAGCCGGCAGATTGCCGCGCTCGGAGAGCTCGCGCTTGACGGGAGGGTTCGAGATGTACCAGGCGCGCTACCCCTTGCCCTCCCACTCGTGGCACATCACGAGCGCACCCTCCTCCTTCCAGTGGAGACCGCGGCGCAGCTCGGTGCGCATGCTGGGGTGTCTGCGCATGGCGTTGCGACCCTCAGGGAGGCGGTAAATCTGCTTCAAGGTGCCGCGCCAGTTGTCCATCGGGTACCAGCGTCCAACGGTGAAGTTGATCTGCACAGCCAAGAGGATCGTGTTCTCGCGCCAGATCTCTCTTCAATTCGGGGTCAACCAATCGCAACGCGCGCGCTGTTAATCAGTGCGATCGGACGCCTCCCACTGCTGCTTGAGGGGCCTCCGGGTGTTGGGAAGTCCATGTTGGCGCATGCGCTTCACGGCATCCTGCCAGATCTCACGAGCGATGAGGCGACCGAGGTTGGTGCAATCGCTTCAGCAGCGGGTCGCCTCTCCCCAGCACCGCGACCCCCGCTGCGCACACCGCATCACGATCTCACGGTCGCAGGCTTGATTGGAGGTGGCCCACGGATGACACCAGGAGAACTCACCTGGGCGCACCGAGGCCTTTTGATCCTTGATGAGATCGGGGAGTTTCGCCGTGACACGCTTGAGGCGCTTCGAGAACCGCTGGAGCGCCAGGTGGTTCGCCTCTCGCGTGCTGGGCGATCAGAGCAGTTTCCTGCAGCGGCACTTCTTGTTGCAACAGGGAATCCGTGCGGGTGCGGCGAGCTGGATTCGTCAGACGGATCGTGTCTCTGCACGCCCCGCGCACGACGTCACGGCAGCCTGTCGCTCTCTGCGCCGATCCGGGATCGGTTCGCGTTACGTGTTCGACTCGGCCGTCCGGTTGCTCCGATCAGCACGCTGCCAACAGGTGGCCTCACAACTGCAGCCGCACGGGAGCTGGTTACCACGGCGCGTGCTGCGTTGCCAGCGGAAGGAGAGACCTCCAAACGAGCTGACCCGATGCTTCTTCGCGCATACGCACGAGGGCACACGGATCGAATCAGTGGTCGCGGCTGGGAACATCTCGCAAGGATCGCTTGTGTCACAGGTCTGTTGGGCGGCCAGGAGTCATTTGGCGAGTCAGAACTTGCCGAGGCGTTGCACTTTCTTGGTGCTCGCTGATGCGGAAGATCCTGCCAGGTGACGTGGAGATTCCGCTTCGCCGCCAGGTTCCACTCGGCCTCAACCCAGACAGTGACCGCCGCCGTCCACTCTGGGTGCACGGAGACCCTTCGGTGTTACGCCTCCCTGCAATTGGCATTGTGGGGACTCGGCAGCCGAGTGCACACGGACTTGCGTCTGCGCGCGCGATCGCAGCGGTCTGCGTGGCTGAGGGATGGGTGGTGGTGAGTGGCGTGGCGCGTGGGATTGATGAGGCGGCGCATGAAGCGGCACTCAGCGCTGGCGGGAGAACGATTGGGGTGTTGCCGAGTCCGGCACCTGGGGGGTTGCGCCAGGGAGCACGGCGGCTCGGCGGACAGATGGTGAGCTCGGGCGCGCTGATCTCCGATCGGCCGCCCGGCACTCCGCCTGCAGCATGGAGTTTTGTTGCCCGAAACAGCCTCCTCGC
>CAXRAV010000101.1:0-4279 GCA_964228585.1 Candidatus Limnocylindrus sp.
CAGAGATCCTCATCTTGCCGATCGGCCTCCTGATCGCACTCGCCCGATCAATCACCAACCCAGCGCTCGCGCCACTGCGCATCTTTGCCACCATCTACACCGACTTCTTCCGTGGCGTGCCGAGTATCTTGCTCATCTACGTGCTTGGCTTCGGCGTGCCGGCGTTGCGTCTCCCTGGCGTGCCGAGCGAGCCCTTCTTCTGGGCGCTCGTGACGCTTGTACTGATCTACAGCGCCTATGTGAGCGAGGTCTATCGTGCGGGCATTGAATCAATTCACCCGTCGCAAGAGCGCGCGGCACGGGCGCTCGGCTTGACACGCTTCCAGGCGCTGCGATTTGTGGTGCTGCCACAGGCGTTCCGGCGCGTGGTGCCACCGTTATTGAATGACTTCATTGGGCTCCAGAAGGATACGGCGCTCGTCTCCATCCTTGGTGTGGTGGAGACCTTCAAGCAGGCGCAGATCTTGAAGGCGGCAAGCTTCAACTTCACTCCACTGATGACGACAGCGCTCATCTTCCTGATCATCACCATCCCTATGACACGCCTCGTTGACCGACTCGCCGCAAAGGACCGCAACGCGCAGTTGGGAGGATCCCGCTAATGGCCACGCGAAAGCCAGCGCCAGTGATTGAGCTCAAGGGGCTGAAGAAGCGCTACGACGGCCGACTTGTGCTGGACGGGATCAACCTCAGTCTGGCCGAACACGAAGTGGTCTGCCTGATCGGCGCATCCGGATCGGGGAAGTCAACGCTCTTGCGTTGCGCGGATCTCCTTGAGCCGATCGATAGCGGCAGTATCCACCTCGATGGTGCACGCGTTGCCTTTGAGGATCGCAACGCCGATGAAACCCGACGGAAGCTTGGAATCGTCTTCCAGGGATTCAATCTCTTCCCGCACCTGACGGTTCTCGAGAATGTTGCGCTTGCACCTCGCGTTGCACTCGGTCTGACTCCGCTCGCCGCCGAGCGCCGTGCAAAAGATCTCCTCAAGTCACTCGGCCTTGCGGAGAAGGCACGTGAGTTTCCGGATAAGCTCTCCGGCGGTCAGCAGCAACGCGTGGCCATTGCTCGTGCGCTTGCAACGGAACCGAAGGTGCTCCTCCTCGATGAGATCACGAGCGCACTTGACCCGGTCCTCGTTGCCGAGGTGCTCGAAACACTTCGCTCACTCGCGGAGAGTGGCATGACGATGTTGATCGCAACGCATGAGATGGCGTTCGCCGCCGACGTTGCAGATCGCATCTGCTATCTGGAGGGTGGCCGCCTCGTTGAAGAGGGTTCACCGAAGCGCATCTTCGGTTCACCACGCGACCCGCGCACGAAAGAGTTCTTGCGTCGAGTGCGGTCAGTCAGCGGCGGACGTCGAGCACCTGGCCGGTAAGTCCAGAGGCGACGAGTCGGAGTGTGGCAGCGGCCACCTCCTGAGGTGTCAAGAGTGCAGCGTGATCTTCGTTCGGAAATGCGGCCTGTCGCATCGGCGTATTCGCCCGCTCTGGCGCAACCGCATTGACGCGAATTGACGCGCCGATCCACTCGTCCGCGAGCGCTTGCGTCAAGTTGACGATGGCCGCCTTCGTCGCACTGTAGACGGCGTACTCTGCTCTTCCTTTCGTGAACGAGCTTGAAGTGAAGAGCGTGAGTGACCCACGGCTCACCGTGAGGTGCGCATGCGCGGCGCGAGCCAGGTAGACGCTCGCCGCAAGATTCACCGCCAACGTCTCTTCAATGACACGTGCGTCCTGGCTGGCAAGGTCACCCTTATGGAGCACGCCCGCGGTCACGATCAGATCGTCAATGCCGCCAAGGCTCTCCGCCGCTTTGGTGAGAGCCGCTTCCGCTCCGCTCGCGGTCGTGACATCGGCATCGCTGCTCTTGCCCACCGCGTGCACGCGCGCGCCAACACCTGTGAGCTCCGCGGCGATCGCCGCGCCGATGCCAGACGTTCCTCCAATGATCGCCACGCGTCGTCCGCTCCAGTACTTCCCGTTCCCCTCGGGACTTGTTGCCTTCTCTGGTGGGATCGACTGCAGCTGAATCAGGCGATCGGCGAGCACGTGGTCGATCCGCGTGGTGATCTTGATGTTCTCCTCGGCGCCATCAACATGCAGGAGGCGCGCGCCCGGAACATTGCGCAGGACGAGCGTGCAATCGTCGGTCGCCTGTGAACCCTCCGGCGCTTTCGCGTATGCCGTTCGGAGAATCCCAACAATGAACCCTTGTGGTGTCTGACCGCGCCGGTAGAGGCTGCGGTTCGGAATATCGGTGATCTTTTCGCCATCAACGATGACGAGCGTGTCTGGCGTGGGGATGGTGGTATCCACCGCGTCCGCGCGGCCAGCAGCAAGTGGCGCGATCACGCGCTCCACAACCTCGCGTGAAAGGAGAGGGCGCACCGCGTCGTGAATGAGAACAATGTCGTCGTCGGCCGCGCTGAGCGCGTCGAGTGCCGCGCGGGTGGATTCGTTGCGACTGCTCCCGCCAGGGACCACGGAAACGTTGATCCCCTCAAGACCCTGCAGACCGTCTTTCGTCTCCTGCAACCAGTCGGGGTTGGCGGCAACAACAATCTGATCGAACGGCCCACCAGAGGCGAGCGCCACTACGCTTCGCCGCAGGACGCTCTCCCCTGCCAGTCGGATGAACTGCTTTGGAATCTGGTCGCCGAATCGCTGACCAGAGCCGCCTGCGAGGATGATCCCAAACTGCTTCACGCCGAGCAGCATACCCCCGCGCACAGGGGACCCGCTCTTACTGCCGAGTCACGGCTGGTGGGATGCGGATCGGCTCGCCGCGAAGAGCGGGGAGGGCAACGTCAGACACGAACCGCTCTGTTGCGCGTCCATCCATGACGTCAAAGGAGGCGGCGGCGAAGGCACGCACTCGCTGCAGATCAAACTGCTTCGCCTTGATCCAGCGCGCGAGCTGCTCTGTCTCCTCAATCACCGGTCCCGGGACACCAGTGCGGTAGTCAAAGAAAAAACCGCGCTCGCGCTCATACGCCGCAAGGTCTGGGGCGAGGAAGGCCATCGGTCGACTGAGCAGTGCGTACTCAAAGATGATACTGGAGTAATCACTCACCAAGATGTCGCCAGCAAGCATCACCTCATTCACGTCTGGCTCGGCTGACGCGTCTACGACAAAGTCTCCAACCTCGGGGGGAATCTTCATTGCTGACTTCACAAACGGGTGGAGGCGAACGATCAGACGATACTCACTGCCGAGCGCTCGATGAAGCGCTGTGATGTCGAGCAGCTCCGGTGTGGCCGCCCCCTTGAGGTCCGCGCCACGAAAGGTCGGTGCGTAGAGAATTGTCGTTCTCCCGTCGCGAAGCCCGAGTCGCTCGCGCACCGCGCGCTCTTGCGAGTCTCGTCGCGGCGAAGGGAGGAGTGCATCAGTCCGCGGTATTCCAAACGCCGCACTTATCGTTTCCAGAGCCTGCCCGAACGCCTCCGCATAGATTGGCGCGATCGAGGCGGACGAAACAAGCGTGAGGTCGTAGTTGGAGTGGATCGGCACCCATTTCAAAAAGATCTGATCAGCACCCCACTCAGCCTCAAGGGTGGCGCGACCGAAGCGTTTGAATGCTCCGCAGGCGTGCCAAACCTGCACGATCGTTACGCCGGGACGCTTCCTCACAGGATAAATCGGGAAGAAGTAGTCATCGATGATCACCAGTCGCGAGGAGGAAACGCGATACGAACGCATGAAGATACGCGCCACCGCTTGCACCAACCCAAGGATCGGGAGCCCGCCACGTCGTTCGCCTTCACTTCCAGTCTCGCAAAAAATGCTGGGTGCTGGGTTCACGCCCGTAAGAGCGCGGTGAATCTCCGCGAGGTTTCCTCGCAACTGACCATCGCGATTTGCGGCGATGTAGACACGCTCCTGGATTGGCCGGAGTCGCGCAGCGGCGGCGCCCGCTCGCGCGGCGAGCACTCGGACGATCGTGCGCATTGGCAGGATGCGACGAAGGCGCGAGCTCAGGGAGTTCGACATGGCGGGAGTATAGGATGCGAGGGTGAATCAACTTGAACTCACGCTTACGCGGCTCGTGCTCGGCCTTGTCGCCTTCGTGGCGCAGCGCTTTACCCTGAGGAACGAAGTCCTCTTCGCCTCCTCACGCGATCACGTGCTCGGCACACAACTCGCAGCACTCTCGACCGCAATCCGAGAGGCCGCACCTGAACTCGGACAGCGCGTAGCCCTTGCGCCATACGGCTACGGAATCACCTCCAAAGTCCGATACCTCCTTCACCTCATTGGAGCGACATGGGCGCTC
>CAXRAV010000102.1:0-3814 GCA_964228585.1 Candidatus Limnocylindrus sp.
TGCCGACCTTCACGGCGTGGAGATCACCCCGCAAGATGTGGCGCTCGCCATTGATGAGATACCGATCCTCTCGCTCGCAGCAACGATGGCGCGCGGTGCAACCAGCATCCGCGGCGCTGGGGAACTCCGAGCGAAAGAGAGTGACCGCATTGCAGGGGTTGCCGATGGGCTGACGCAACTGGGGCTCCGCGTCCGAGTTGAGGGTGACGACCTGCACTTTGTCGGCGGCGAGCGACCGAAGGGTGGGACTCCCGCCGTCCGCGGCGATCACCGCCTGGCGATGACCTTTGCGGTGGCGGCCCTCGTTGGCGAAGCGGCGGTCGAGATCGATGAGCCGGAGGCGGTCGCGGTGAGCTACCCAACCTTCTTTGACGACGCTGCCCGAGTTGCAGGCGGCGCGGCGCAGGGCACCCCAGCATGAGTAAGCGCATCGTGCTCTTGGGACACCCGGTGAAGCAGAGTCTCTCGCCCGCCTTTCAGCAGGCCGCCTTCGACCACGTCGGGCTTCCCGTTCGCTATGAGGTGATGGATGTTCCGCCGAAGGAACTCGCCGCCGCCGTGGCCGCACTGCGCGCAGATCCAGACGTGATCGGTGCCAACGTCACAATCCCCCACAAGGAGACGATTGGCGCACTCCTTGATTCAGTGACAGAAGAGTGCGCAAGCATCGGGGCGGTCAATACAATCACGCGCGCAGGGAGTCGTCTCGTCGGGCGCAATACTGATGTTGCGGGTCTTCGCGGCTCACTTGATGCGCTGCTTGATGGTCGCCGCATGCCACGGGCGTCACTGATCCTTGGCGCAGGTGGGGCGGCACGCGCCGCAGTCGCCGCGCTGGTCGGCGCGGCGGTTGGCCAGATCAGCATCACGAATCGTCACCTCCGTCGCGCCGAACAGGTGGCTGCTGCGGCTCAGAAGTCGTGGCCGCACCTCGCCATCCGAGCCGTGCCGTGGCACGAATCGATCCTCGTAGAAGAGGCGGCGCGCGTCGGGATCATCATCCAAGCCACCAGCGTCGGTCTCGATCCGAGCGACACCCCCGCACTCCCCGCCGCCGCATTCCGTGAAGGCCAGTACGTCATTGACGTCGTCTACGCCCCCGGCGGGACCGCGCTGGTACGAAGTGCACGCGCCGCTGGCGCTGAAGCGACCGACGGACTTGAGATGCTCCTTCTACAGGGTGCCGCATCGTTTGAGCTCTGGACGGGGCGGCCCGCACCAATCAGCATCATGCGTGACGCACTCGCCGCGGCCGCGGCATCATCTAAGGAGGCCAAAGGGTCGCCCGAAGGGTTAGGAGGGGTGAAGTGAGTTTTCGATTCTTGACCGCAGGTGAGTCACACGGACCTGAACTTGGCGTCATCGTCGAGGGGATGCCCGCTGGAGTTCCGCTCACCGAAGTGGCGATCGCCGTTGACCTGAAGCGCCGACAGGGCGGCTACGGTCGCGGGGCGCGTCAGAAGATAGAACAGGACCACGCGCGCATTCGCAGCGGCGTCCGACACGGCCTCACACTCGGCTCTCCCATCCTTCTGCTGATTGAGAATCGCGACTGGGAGAACTGGACGCGCGTGATGCAGGTGGAGCCACTGAGCGCCGAAGAGGCGGCAGAACTTGCCGCTAGTGCTGCAGAAGGGACGAAGCGCGCGATCCCCGTCACCCGCGTTCGCCCAGGGCACGCGGATCTCGCTGGCGCACTCAAGTACGGCTTCGATGATGTTCGCAATGTGCTCGAGCGCGCATCGGCACGCGAGACCACGGCGCGCGTTGCTGCGGGGGGTGTGGCGAAGGCGCTGCTCAGCGCACTCGGCGTGGAGATCTGGTCGTTCACCGCGGAGGTCGGCGGTGTGGCTTTGGACCCAGGGTCGTGCACGCGTACACGCGAGGAGTCTGAGGAGAGCCCGCTGCGCTGCCCTGATCCGGCCGCGGAGGCGCGCATGGTCGCCCGGATCGATGAGGCGCGTGAGGCGGGGAACACCGTTGGCGGAATCTTTGAAGTCGTGGTGAAGGGTCTGCCGATTGGACTCGGCTCTTACGTGCACTGGGATCGTCGACTTGATGCGGCGCTCGCACAGGCGGTGATGAGCATCCAGAGCGTCAAGGGGGTGGAGTTCGGTCTCGGCTTTGAACAGACCCGCATCTTTGGATCAGAGGTTCATGACGTGATTGAAGGGCGCACTGCGGCCGGCGCGTGGGTACACCGAACGAATCGTGCTGGTGGACTGACGGGTGGAGTCAGCAACGGCGAGCCACTCGTGATCCGCGCGGCGGTGAAGCCGATCAGCACTCTGGCCCGACCGCTCCCTTCCGCCGATCTGATCAGCGGTGAGAAGGTGGAGAAGGCGCACTACGAACGTTCGGATATCAGCGTGGTCCCAGCAGCGGGCGTGATTGGCGAAGCGATGGTCGCTCTCGCACTCATCCCTTTCCTGTTGGAGAAGCTTGGTGGCGACTCGCTTGAAGAGATTAGGGCGAACCTTGACGCACTTCGCGCGCGCGCCGCGACACCGCGCAACGCGCCAGTCGCCGGGGGCGCACACGACCCAGAGACAGATGCGAGTGGGACAAGCGCCGCAGGCTCCGGCGGCGACGACTAGATCCCGATGAGGACGCGGCGGAGCAACCTTGCACTCGTCGGCCTCCCTGGCGTGGGGAAGAGTTCTCTCGGACGTAGGCTCGCAGCGCAGCTCAATGTTCCGCTGCTCGACCTTGACCGCAGCATCATCGCAAGCACAGGAGTTGCAAAGGACAGCGTGGAGGGAATCTTCGCGCGCGAAGGCGAAGCGGGATTCCGCATCCGCGAGCGCTCTGCCGTTGCCGCGCTTGACGAGGTCACGCCGCCGGCTGGGGGGGCCGCCGCCGCCCTCGGCATTGGTCGAATCGTTGCGCTTGGTGGCGGGACGCTCGTTGATCCACGCAACCGTTGGGTGATCAGTCAGGTCGCCCGCATCCTCTGGCTTGACGCCCCAGACGCGGTGATCGCTGGGAGGCTCCGAACAGCGCGCGTGGTGCGCCCCCTGATGAAGCGAGGGAACCCAGAAGAGACACTGCGCACCCTCCGCGCAGAGCGATCGCGCTTCTATGCGATCGGGGCACGCCTGGAGAGTAAGAAGAGTCCAGGAACACTCGCAGCGCCTGCCATTGAGCTCCTTCAGAACTCTCCGCGTGGCAGCGGACGCCTCCTCCTCTCCGCGGCCCTCCCCTCAGGGCAGTGGGATCTTGGCGTCGGCATTGCAACGGAGTCGCTCCTCCGCGTATTGAAGACTCGGAACGCACGTCGCGTGGTCATGGTCAGCGAACCGAATGCGGAGCGTGCGATCGGAGCAACGATCGCTGCGGCGCTGAAACGCGCAAAGATCAGCGTGACGCCGCTCACCATGAAGTCCGGAGAGTCAGCAAAACAGTTGACGGTGATCGACGACGCTGCGCGCGCTCTCGCTGCCGCTGGCATCGAGCGGGGCGACCTCATCGTTGCCGTTGGCGGTGGCGCGCTGACAGACACGGCGGGACTCCTCGCCGCCCTCTATCTGCGCGGCATTGACTGGGTTGCCATCCCAACCACGCTCGCCGCACAGCTGGATGCGTCACTCGGAGGGAAGACGGGCGTTGATCTCCCCGAGGGGAAGAACCTTGTCGGCGCATTCCATCAGCCGGTCGCCGTGATCGCCGACCTCGATGCGCTGCGCTCTCTGCCAACGCGAGAGATCGTTGCTGCAATGGGTGAGGCGGTGAAGATTGCACTCCTCGGTGAGGATCGCCTCTTCACCCTCCTCGAAGAGTGCGCAACGCGCATCGCGGCAGGCGACGCGTCACT
>CAXRAV010000103.1:0-6859 GCA_964228585.1 Candidatus Limnocylindrus sp.
CAGTCACCTCAATGGTTGAACTCCCAGACGGAAGTCTCATAGTGGCTGGACGCGGACTCACACGAGCTGGAGGGGTAGCCGTTCAGGGTCTCGCACAACGAAGCCCGGTTACGGGCACCTGGTCTGCGCTTGCATCACTCAAGCAAGATAACGGTGCGGTTGGAGATGTTTATGCCATGCGCGTGGATTCCGCTCGCGGAGTCTTGTATGTCGGTGGCAGCTTCTCCTCTGTTCGTGCAGGTGCAACCCGCGTTCGAGTGAACGGGCTTGCGCAGTTCGACCTGAAGAGTCGCACGTGGTCTTCAGTTGGCAGGGGGGTGAGCGGTGGGCGACCACTGGTCAGGGCGATGGCACTGGATGACGCGAGTGGGCAGCTAGTGGTTGCTGGGCGTTTCTCTTCCGCGGGAGGAAAGAGCTCTCCGTCGGTTGCCCTTTGGGCTCCAGAGGCTGGGTGGCGGGCAATCAACGCACCGGGACCATCACAGCTCCAGGGTGAAGGCCAGGCGGTTGCAATCTCTCCAACCGGCGCAGTCAGCATCTCTGGATACCTCAAAGTGGGGAGCCTCTCTGCACTCGTAGCTCGTTGGAGCCCGCAGTCAAACTCGTGGCGACAGATCGCTACAACGACGACGCTTGATGGTGCGCCGCGCGTGCTGTCTATTGGTTCAAGCGGGGAGTTGATCGCTGGCGCAGGAGTCGGCTGGTACGGCGCCCCTCTGATCAAGGAAAGTGCGCTCAGCGGGTACGGCTGGGAACGGCTGGGTTCGGGCGTTTCGATTCCAAGAAAGGCAACGTGGATCTCCGCTGCGGTTTCAACCGCTGACGGAGAGATGCTCGTTGGCGGGTCGTTCACCCAGGTAGGCAGCACCCCGGCGCTGCGCATTGCACGGTGGGACCCAGGCGCAGAGGCTTTCTCTGCTATCGGCGGTGGGCTTGCGTCAGAACCAGATGCGCTCGCTTCGTCGGCTCATGCGCTCGCCTACGCGGCAACACGGCTCCGTGGCCAGCCGGGGGAGTCTGGTCGAATTTGCATCTCTGCGTGGAGTACTCCAGCTCCTCTCTCCAGTCCAGCTCCGAACGCTACACCGAGTCGACGCTCAATCGTGGTGGAGCTCGCGAGCCCTCTGCCACCTGGAAGCAGCGGATTCCGCGCAACTGCCAAACGAGCAAATGGACCGAGCAGATCGTGCACCGTGATTGGAGCAGCGACTAGCTGTGCAATCGTCGCGCTTGAGCCAGGGACGAAATATCGTGTGACGATCCAGGCCTTTGCGATCCCCGCGGGGTCGGCACCCCGCTCTGAAGTGATCACGGTGACGACTCGACGCTGATCTCAGAGCCCGTGAGCAGCCAAAAGCTCAGAGCCGATTCTCTCCGCCTGATCACTTCCTTGAATGAGCGGGTTGAGTGCGAGCGCCCTGACCGCCGCATCGCGATCGCGCGCAGTTGCGGCGGCAGCCGTTGCCATACTGAACGCTCCAAGTTGCTGAATCAGGTCGCGCCGTTCCCCGCCCAGGGAGGCCGTTGGGATCGGTCGTCCCCCGCCTGTATCGACGTCACACAGCACCTCTACGACAAGTTGAGTCGGTAAATCAGGGATTGCACCGCGATTCTGCACATCGACAACTAATCGCGCCGGCCGCGCGCCTGTGAGTGCGGCAATCAGATCGAGCGCGGCACTTGAGTAGTTGGCACCACCACGTTCTGCAAGCAGCGCAGGCTTCTGTGCAAGTGAAGGATCATCAAACATCTGCAGGAGCTCGGCTTCGATGCGTGCCACCTTCGGCGCGCGCGTCCCTTCGCGGCGCTGTTCCTCCAGTACGGTGGCGTGCTCTTGGTAGTAGCGCAGGTAGTAGCTTGGGATGCAGCCTTCCCGCGCGATGTCCGCCTCACTGCAGGCACCCCACTCCGCAAGAAGTTCAGGGTTGCTCCGTACCAGTTGCTTCATCTGAGGCATGCCGGAGACCGAGATCTCCCGAAACCACGAGGCGTGATTCAGGCCAACAGACTCCACCTCCACTGCCTCGAGCGGCGCGTTGAAGTGATCCGCGGCGCGCTGTTGGATGTTCACCGCCACGTTGCAGAGGCCGACGGCGCGGTGTCCTTCATCCAGAAGCGCCTGCGTCACAATCGACACAGGATTCGCAAAGTCGATCAGCCATGCGTGCGGACTTCGCCGCGTAAGTTCCTCGGCGATCTCGAGAGTGGGTGGGATGGTGCGCAGCGCCTTCGCCCACCCGCCTGGTCCAACCGTCTCTTGGCCGATCACTCCGTGTGCGAGTGGGATTGACTCGTCGAGCGCGCGTGCCGCTGTGCCGCCGATGCGGTACTGGACGATGCACGCGTCCGCGCCGTCTAGTGCATCGTCCCGACGGGTGGTGAGCTGGAGGCGGCCGCCCCAGCCCGCGCGTTCAAGCATCCTGCGGGTCAGACCGCCAACGGAGTTCAGCCTGGCTTCGTCGGTGTCCACCAGAACCAGTTCGTCCAGCGGGACACCGAGTCGCCCTTGGCCGATCCCCTCGATCAACTCTGGGGTGTAGGTACTCCCTGCGCCGATGATGCTGATCTTCATTGAGTGGGCTCATCTTATGGCGCATCCGAGCCTGCGGGTATGGTGTGCAGATGAGCATGCAGCCCAGCGGCAGCAACGAACGCATCGAGAGCGTGAGCAACCCCTTGGTGAAGGAGTTGCGAGAACTCCGCACGCCGAAGGGGCGCAAGGAGCAGCGTCGCTTCATTGCGGAAGGGGAGCGGACACTCGCAGAGGCGGTTCGCGCGGGGTGGCGCGCCAGCATCCTGCTCGTTGGGCCGGAGGGTGAAGGAACCAAGCTCACGGCGGAGCGTGTAATCCGCGTTTCCAAGGAGGTGCTCTCAAAGGTGACTGGTCGCGAGAACCCACAGCCGCTCCTCGGCGTATTCGCGGAGCCCGCGGCTGAGACGCAGGGGTTGCAGCAGATTGATCCTTCTGCCGCGACACGATGGTTGATGCTCGAAGGCCCGCGGGATCCAGGAAACCTTGGCAGCTGCATCCGAAGCGCCGATGCGGTGGCAGCGGGCGGTGTCATCTTGGTTGGTGAAACGTGCGATCCGTACAGTGTGGAGTGCGTTCGCGCCACGATGGGTTCAATCTTTGCGGTTCCAATCTTTCGACTGAACGACGCGGAGGCGCGGGAGCTTCTCGCGCGCTGGCCGGGTGAGAGCGTAGCGACGGCAGGCGATGCTCCGTCGGACTATGCCGCGGTGGCGTACCGCGCCCCTGCAGTGATTGTCGTTGGCACTGAGGCTGAAGGACTCTCGCCAGCGCTACGTGCGGCGTGTCGTGTAGCGGTAAGCATTCCAATGCTCGGTCGCGCCGAGAGCCTTAACCTTGGCGTTGCTGCGGCGATCGCACTGTACGCCGCCGAACGCGCGCAGCGATAAGGAGATCATCATGCCCCGAAGCGAACGAGCCGCAGACCTTGGGATCACGATCGGTCGCTTTCCGCACGGCCCGCGCAATGCGATCAGCGACGTTAAAGGCGTGCGCGTTGCTACAGAGACGCTGATTGCAGGGGATGGCGCACTGCTGCGCGGAAGCGGACCGATTCGAACGGGCGTTACCGCAATCCTGCCGCAGGCCCTTGAATCAATGGGGCATCCGCTCTTCGCTGGCACGCATCGGCTGAATGGGAACGGGGAGATGACAGGCCTTGAATGGATTCGCGAATCTGGGTTCCTGACCACGCCGATCTGCATCACCAATACGCACTCCGTTGGCGTGGTGCACGATGAGATGATTCGTTGGTCCCTTGACAATGTACGTGGAGCGCCTGCATGGAGTCTCCCAGTGGTTGGTGAGACATTCGACGGCGTCCTGAACGACATCAATGGATTTCACATCACTGCGGCGCATGCACGCGCCGCACTTGATGCCGCCGCCGCACTCCCTGTGGGCGCACCAGTGCCGCGCGGCAACCAGGGCGGTGGCACGGGGATGATCTGTCACGGATTCAAGGGTGGCAACGGCACCTCGAGTCGCACCCTTCCTGCAGCACTCGGCGGCTACACCGTTGGCGTGTTCGTACAGGCGAACCATGGTCGCCGCCATCGACTCACCATTGCTGGACGTGCTCTCGGCGCCGAAGGGGGCGTGCTCGACATCGCCAAGTACCCGCTTCCGTGGAAGGCCGCGCCACAAGTCACGCCAACAGAGACGCCTTCAGCGTTTGCACCCGACGACCCGCGCGGCGGCGCAGGCTCCATCATCGTGATTGTTGCCACGGATGCGCCGCTACTACCGATGCAGCTTGACCGCCTTGCTCAGCGCGCCGTGATGGGGATCGCGCGTGTGGGTGGTGTGGGCGAACACTCATCGGGTGATCTCGTTCTGAGCTTCTCGACGGCGAACGCGAACCTTCCGCCAGAAGATCTGGAGCCGGTCGCGCCGTTTAGCCAGGGTGTGGAGATGCTGATCAACGCGCACATCTCACCGATCTTTGAGGCAACAGCGGATGCTACCGAGGAGGCGATTCTGGATGCGATGATCGCAGCAGAGAGCATGGTCGGCGTGAACAACGCCGAAGCGATCGCGCTCCCTCTAGACGTGGTCCAGCGTGCGCTAGCCTGATCTCATGAACCTACCGCCACTCGGCAGTCCGCGCACATGGCCACCGATCGTCCAGGCGCTCGCATGGGCGGCGCTCGCGAGTGCCGCGGTGCTCCTCATTGGTGCGGGACTGGCGCAGATCGCCGCGCTCGTGAGCGCGCAAAGCGCCCTGATCGCCGCCCTGATCGCGGGCTGGCTCCTTGCAACGCTTGCGGACGCACCGATCGACGCGCTCGCGCGTCGCGGCATGGCTCGACGTCGTGCCGTGATCTTGGTCTGGCTGCTCGGCGCAATCCCTGTGCTCGTGATCATCGCGGAGCTCGTCTTCGCGCTGGCGAGCTCCCTCAGCGTGGTGGTGTCAGCAGCGCCGCCAACGAGTGCGGAGATCGGGCAACTGATCGCCCGTCCACGTGAGCTTCTCCGTTCGATTGGAATCGAGATTGATCTGATTCCAATTGCAACAGAGGCGCTCACCCTTCTCCGCAGCGCGGCGGCTGAGGTACAGGCGAACATTGCGAATATCGCCGCTGGCGCAGTGGCGGCACTTGGGCCGGTCATCCTTGCGATCGGACTCGGCGTGATCCTCTCGGCAAACCCTGACTACATCAGCGTGCTGAACGTCTTCCTGCCGCGAGCAAGCGGCGCGTCTATTCATCGATCGCGACAAGTGCTCGAGTCAATCCTTGCGCGCTTCATCGGTCGTCACCTTCTCCTCGGACTCATTTTCGGAATCACCGCCGGACTCGGGGCCTCGCTCGCTGGCGCCGATGCGGTGTTGGCTGGAACACTCGGCGGTCTCGTCATGGCGATCCCAACGATTGGCCAGGGAGCTGCCGTAGCTCCGCCGCTCCTCCTCGCGCTGCTGAGCGCCGGTGACCAGACGCTGATTGGCGTGATCGTCATTGTGAGCAGCTGGCTCGTGGTTGCAACACAGCTCGCGCCGAAACTTCTCAACGGAGTACTTCGACTCTCTGGCGCAACAGTCTTCATCGCTGGTACGGCAGGCGGTCTGGTGGCAGGAGTCCCTGGCGCAATATTCGCGCTCCCGGTTGTAGCAGCGGTAGCCGCACTGCGTCGACCTGAGACAACGCGCAGCGCGAAGGGGCGAGCGCGTCAACGATCGTGATCGCAGCCACTCGGTGGCGTGGTCCATTTCGCCATCGCAACTACCGACTCTTCTGGGGTGGTCAACTCATCTCGCTCGCCGGCACATGGATGCAATCCATCGCCCAGGCGTGGCTGATCACTGAGCTCACGCCAGACCCGGTCTGGCTCGGTGTTGTCGCCGCGGCGCAGTTCACCCCCGTCCTTATCTTTGGGCTCTTCGGTGGCGTCGTCGCAGACGTGCTGCCGAAGCGGCAGGCGCTGATTGGCACGCAGGCCGCGCTGATGATCCTGGCGATGCTTCAGGCACTCTTGGTCGCTCTCGGTGTGATGACGATCCCACTCCTGATCGTCCTTGCAGTGGCGCTAGGAACAGTCAACGCGGTCGACATGCCGATTCGACAGTCGTTCTTCTCTGAGATGGTTCCACGCGAAGAGGTGGGGCGTGCCGTTGCCTTCAACTCTGCAATGTTCAACGGCGCGCGCGTCGTTGGTCCCGCAATCGGCGGCGTCTTGATCAGCGTGATCGGCGTAGCGGGATGTTTTGCGGTGAACGGTGCGAGCTTCCTCGCCACGCTCCTTGCGCTCCTCCTGATGCGGGAGGTGGAGTTGCATGCTGCACCTCGCGGTGCACGCCCACGAAGTGTTGAAGCGGTGAAGACGAGCCTGATGGAGGGCCTGCGCTACGTGCAGCGCACCCCGATCGTGGCGCTCTGCGTTTTTGTGATCGGCGTGATCTCTGGTGTGGCGATGAACTTCAATGTCATCATTCCACCGCTCTCCCGTGTGGTGCTGCAGATCGGCGCCGCCGGACTTGGAGGGTTGATGGCGGCGGTTGGGCTCGGATCTCTCCTTGGCGCACTGACAGTTGCGGCACTTCGGGAGCCGCGGAGAAAGTTGATCGTAATCGGCGGCGCCCTGCTCGGCGTGTTTAGCGTGGCGGCGGGAGCCGCCGCGGAGAGTGGACTTGCCGTTGCTGTGCCCCTGACAGGCCTCGCACTCTTCGGTGCAGGGTTCGGCGCAATCTCTATGGCGGCGACCGCGAATGCCTCGATCCAAACCACGACGCCAGCGCCACTTCGCGGCAGGGTGATGAGCGTCTACACCACGGTCTTCGCAGGGTCTACACCGATCGGCGGGCTCGCGACTGGTGCCGCCGTCTCACTCCTT
>CAXRAV010000104.1:0-4843 GCA_964228585.1 Candidatus Limnocylindrus sp.
ACCAGATGCGATCTTTGCAACAAGCTTGCTTGCGCCACCACCAACGCTAATGGTGAGTCCGGTCTCTCTCTTGACCGCATCTTTCAATGCGCGCGCAACGTTGTGTGCGTCACCGTGTAGCTGCTGTGTGCCAGCAAGATCAAGATACGCTTCGTCGACGGACACTTGCTCAACGATTGGACTCCACGCGTCGAGGAGTCCCATCACCTGATGAGAGATTTCGCTGTAACGATCATGGCGAGGTTCCACAAGGATGAGTTGAGGACAACGCGCGCGAGCTACGTGCGTGGAGAGCGCCGCGCGCACGCCGAATGCACGCGCCACATAGTTTGCGGCGCAGACCACGCCGCGCTGTCCGTCGCCGTAGCCAACCGCAACAGGCTTTCCAGCGAGCGACGGATTGTCGCGGATCTCTACCGACGCAAAGAAGGCGTCAAGGTCAACGTGAAGGATGCTGCGCGGTGCGGGCGTGCTCGTTGCTGTCAGCCGTTTCTTCTCTTAGCGATGCAACTGGCTAGCTCTTCGGTTCGACAGTGACCGTCACTTCAGCGATGAGGTGCGCCGCAACCTTGACCTGCACCTTGTAGGTGCCGAGCTGCTTCAACGGTTCATCGAGGAGGACCTGGTGCTTCTCCACGGTGATGCCACGGCGCTCGAGCGCGTCAGCAATCTCCTTGTTGGTGATTGAGCCGAAGAGCTTCCCGCCTTCGCCAACCTTCACGCCCATGGTGAGGGCGGTGGCGCTGATCTTCTTGGCGTACTCCTCCGCCTCCTGCTTGGCGCGATCCACTTTGGTGGCCCGTGAGGCGATCTCCGCCGCAACCCGATTCGCAGCCCCGCCGATCGCAGGGATCGCGAGGCCGTTGGCGATCAAGTAGTTCCGGGCGTACCCGCTCGCCACCTCTTTGAGTTCGCCGGCCTTGCCGACCTTTGGGACGTTGGCGGTGAGGATGACCTTCATGATGCGCTCCTTCCTTAGGGGCGGGGAGAGGCCCCGCGCTGGTGCGGGGATTCTCGCACACCTACAAAAAGGGCCCCTTGACAGAGAACAGATGTTCTATGACACTAGCCGTGCCGAACAGATGTTCTAGTTCGCAGCAGACCCCGACAGGGGGCCCCACGGGGCGGGAGGTGTGAAATGGCAATGCAGCAGATCGCTCCAGTTGCGGTCAAGGTGACCGCGCACTGGTGGAGAGGGACTCCTCAGGCAGTCGCCTTTGAGGGGATCGTCCGCAAGGTGACGAAGGTGCTCGCCATGCGCCAGGAACACGGTGCCTACCGTGCCGACTCCGGCCCTCGCACCCTCTGGGAGCTAGAGACCGAGGACGCAACGCTCGTCATCGCCTTCTCACGCCGAAGCGGCGCATGGACGATCGAAGCATTTGACGATTCGTGGAGCACGCTCCCATTCGCCTCGGCGCTTGAAGTCCCTGGAGGCCTCTTCAGCCACGCCTGATCACTAATCCCGTGCGCCGTGCCATGCTACGCCGATGGCAGTACCGAGACGAACCAAGGGAGTGCAGGGCGGTAAGGGCCCCGTTGAGTCGGCGCGTTCCGCGCTCCGCTTGGTCGAGATCGCGCTCGACCTCACACTCGCCGCAGTTCTCCTGGTCGCCGTGTTCATTATTGGCAACGAAGTTGTCCATGAAGTTATTGAGGGGGTTCAAGGTGGCGGCGTCGAGGCTGCGCTCAAAATCCTTGATCGCGTGCTCCTCATCTTCATCATTGCGGAGCTGATCTACACGCTACGCATTTCACTCGCGCGATCACAGCTCATCCTCGAGCCATTCCTCATCATTGGACTCGTAGCGGTCGTTAGACGGATCTTGATCGCTACTGCACAAGTCGAGCAGTGGTTGGTGGCCGGTCGAGATATCTCACCTCTCCTTTACGAACTCGGAGCGCTCGCCGGACTTGTCCTATCGCTCGCGATTGCACTCTCCCTTGCCCGAAAGCACAGTAGCCGTGTCAGCGACTACGAGGCTGATTAACTTTTCACCCTGCACGATTCGGAGGGCTGCATGACGCACCTACCAACGACGTCGCTCGCCGACTATCTTGCTGCGCTCGCCGCGGCAACCCCAACTCCCGGAGGTGGTTCAGCGGCCGGCGTGACGGGTGCAATTGGGGCGGCGCTTGTAGAGATGGTCGCTAGCCTCTCGCTCGCGAAGGGTGAGAGTGAGCACACCGCTGTTCAACGAACAGCGCTGGATCGAGCACGTGCGGCACGGAGCGAGTTACTCACGCTCGCCGAAGAGGATGCCACCGCGTTCACCGCGTTCATGGAAGCCCTAAGGCTCCCAAAGGCATCAGAGAGCGAACGCGCTGTGCGTACCGCCGCACTTTCAACTGCCGCGCAACGCGCGGCAGAGGTTCCGCTTGCGACACTACGCGCCACCGTTGCCGTTGCGGAGGCTGCGAAGAGCATCACCGACCGTTCACTCGCTTCTGCGGAGAGCGACCTTGCCGTCGCGGCACGTTTTTCGCGCGCCGCAGGCGAGAGCGCCGCGGAAAATGTTGAGGCAAACCTGCCATTCGTTGAAAGTTCCGAGATTCGGGCAACGCTCGCTCATCAGACCGAAGCGGCACTGATCGCACTTCGCCGCGCCACCCCACAGTGAGCCGAACCCTTAGCGCACGCCCACGATCCCTCGAACTCGCAGCGGAGGCCGCTGAGTGTGTACAGCGTGCGACAGCGGCTCGAGGCGGTCGCGCGCCCGTACTCGCCGCTGTTGCGGCAACGGAGGATGTCGCCGCGCTCATCTACATGGAACAACTCCTGAAGCAGGCGGCTACGGCAGGGTTTGCCGTAAAGAAGATCTCGCTCCCCGCTTCGGCGAGCGAGGGTGAGATCACTTCCACACTGGAACGCCTCTCTGCAGACGCTGACGTCGCTGGAATCATTCTCCAATCACCACTCCCTGAAGGAGTGGACCGAACCCGCGTCGTCACCGGGATTGCCGCGGAGAAAGACATTGATGGGATCACGGCTGCGAGTGCTGCGCGCCTGAGCGCAGGCGAACTTGAAAGAACACTCCTCCCAGCAACTGCCGCAGCGGTCATGGAGCTCCTTCGAGCGCACCAGATTGCGATTTGCGGGCGACGCGCGGTTGTGGTGGGGCGGAGCGCCGTCGTGGGCCGTCCTGTGGCGCAGCTCCTCGCCCTGGCTGGCGCCAATGTGGAGGTTGTTCACTCCAAGACGCCCGATATGGGTGCGGTAACACGAACCGCCGAGATCCTTGTGGTTGCCGCCGGTGTCCGCGGGCTCGTTCGCGGTGAGCATGTCTCGCCCGGCTGTGTGGTCGTGGATGTGGGCATTCACGTCCAGGGGGATCAGATCGTTGGCGATGTCGACGAGTCGAGCGTCCGTGAGGCGATCGGCGAAACGGGCGCGCTGAGTCCGGTTCCCGGCGGGGTTGGCCCAATGACGAACGCGATTCTCGTGCTGCAGGCGTCGCAGGCGGCCCTGCGGCTCGCAGGGGCGTAGACTTCCGACCATGTCCTTCCCGTCAGACCTAGAGATCGCGCGTAGCGTCACACCGAAGCCGATCGACGCGGTTGCCGCGGAACTTGGGTTCACCCCGGACGAGGTGGAGCCGTATGGTCGCACCAAGGCGAAGATCTCCATCGAGGCGATCGAGCGCATGGAGAAGCTCGGCACGCGCGGCAAGTACGTGGTGGTGACGGCGATCACGCCAACGCCGCTCGGCGAAGGGAAGACCACCACAACGATCGGACTTGCGCAGGGGCTCAACGTGATTGGGAAGAAGGCAACGGTGGCAATTCGCCAGCCGAGCCTCGGTCCCGTCTTCGGCATCAAGGGCGGCGCCGCAGGCGGCGGCTACAGCCAAGTCATCCCTATGGAAGAGTTCAACCTGCATCTCACCGGTGACGTCCACGCGATTGGCGCGGCGCATAATCTCGCCGCCGCATTCCTGGACAATCACCTCCATCACGGCAACGCGCTCGGCATTGATCTGCGTGCCATCACCTGGCCGCGCGTCGTCGACATCAGTGATCGAGCCATTCGAAAGACGATCATCGGCCTGGGCGGGAAAGAGAATGGCGTGGTCCGCGAATCAGAGACGGTGATCACCGTTGCGAGTGAAGTGATGGCGGTGCTCGCACTCGCCTCAGACCTTGCGGATTTGCGCGCTCGCCTTGGCCGCATCGTGGTTGCGGAAACCACCGATGGAAAGCCAGTGACAACTGAAGACCTGAAGGTTGCCGGCGCCATGGCGGCGCTGCTGCGCGACGCCATCAAGCCGAATCTGCTGCAGACGCTTGAAGGGGGTCCTGCGTTTGTGCACGCAGGGCCGTTCGCCAACATTGCGCACGGGAATAACTCCATCATCGCGGACCGAGCGGCACTTGCAACGAGCGAGATCGTTGTGACCGAAGCCGGCTTCGGCGCAGATATGGGTGCGGAGAAGTTCTTTGATATCAAGTGCCGCGCATCTGGCATTGCACCAGACGCTGCAGTGATTGTCGCTACGGTGCGTGCGCTGAAAATGCATGGCGGCGTTGGGAAGATTGTGGCGGGAAAGCCGCTTGATCCAGCACTGAACCAGGAGAACATCGCGGCGGTCGAGGCCGGTGCACAGAATCTTGCGAAGCAGATCGAGAATGTCCGTGCCTTCGGCATCCCCGCCGTTGTTGCAATCAACAAGTTCCCAACCGACACACCAGCAGAGCACGAGGCGATCAAGCGGGTCGCACTCGCAGCGGGTGCACGCGCCGCAGTCATCTCGTCGCACTTCACTGAGGGCGGCAAGGGTGCGGCGGAACTCGCCGAGGCGGTCTGGGCTGCGGTCACCTCAGGTGAGGCGAAATACGCGCCGAT
>CAXRAV010000105.1:0-7490 GCA_964228585.1 Candidatus Limnocylindrus sp.
GGGCAGCGGCCGAAGAGTTCGAGCCGGTGCTGTTCAATCTTGAAACCGGTGCGGCGCGCCGCTTCGCGTGTGACCGCTGCAATCCCGCAGTCGTCCACATCGGTAGTTGCGCCACAGTTGAGGCAGACAAGATGGTGGTGATGTGTTGGCTCGCATGGGATGTAGGCGTGCGTTCCGTCGGGTAGGTCAATCCGCTCCACTAGCCCCTGCTCGCTGAGGAGTTCCAGGAGTCGAAAGACGGTTGCGCGTCCGATCCCCATCCTTCGCCGGCCGGCATCTTTCAGGAGGTCCGCGGCGGTGAAGTGGCCCTCGCGGCGCTCGATGAGCGCGGTGAGCTTTCGGCGGGGGCCGGTCAGGCGCACCCCTGCGCGATCGAGTGCGTCGAGCATCTCTTCTGTCATGGTCCGAGCCTACCACATATGATACTCAGTATCAATAGATCGTCGCGGTGCCCTCGAGGCTCCAGCGCTATGATTCCCGCATGGAACTCATTCGACGCGCAGCGCTCTCTGGGGTGGCGGTGGGCGTGGTGGGCGTGATCATCCTGGTTCTCGCCAACCCCTTCAGTGGGACCCCAACCCCGAGCATGGACGAAAACTTTACGCCGGTTGCCCCAGTGTTGATCCCCGCAGAGGGTCTCGCCAGCGGACATGGACTTGGTGCGGAAGACGCGCCAGTCGTGTTGACCGTCTGGACCGACTATCAGTGTCCGATCTGTGGCACATGGGGGAATGGCGTCGAGCCAACCCTCTATGAGCGCTACATCACTGATGGAGAGCTGCGCATTGAACATCGCCAATACTCATTCCTTGGAGAGGAGTCGTTTGCGGCCGCTGTTGGTGCGGAGTGCGCTGCCGACCAAGGGAGATTCTGGGCGTTCCATTCATACCTCTTCTCAAATCAGAGCTCAGAAAACCAGGGAGCTTTTAGTGCAGAGCGTCTGCGTAAGATTGCCGAGGTTTCAGGACAAGACGTGGCTGCATGGGAGACGTGCATTGCGGATCCCGCAGTTCGTGCCGAAGTCGAAGCTGATGCAGAGGAGGCCAAGTCACTTGGCATCACTGGTACCCCAACGCTGGTGATTGGTGACTGGATGGAGTCAGGCTTTCCGGCTCCAGGGGATCTCTACACGCGCATCGACGAAGCACTAGGAAACTAGTCTTGTGTCGCGGGCGCACCGCGTTAGCGCGCTTGCATCCGCATTAGGCGTTGCAATCTCTGTCTATCTCCTCTCTATTCGTTTCATCGGAGTTCCTGCAATCTGCGGGCCGGCACTTGGACCGTTTGGCGGTTGCTCCAAAGTTGAAGCGTCGGCATGGTCAAGCATTGGCCCAGTCCCTGTGGCCGCGATCGGCGTTGTGGGGTCGGCACTCCTCCTTGTCGCAACGATTGTTCACGCACGCACTCGCCGCGAAGATGTGCTCGCTGTATGGCTCTTTGCGGCACTCGCTGGTGCATCGATCGAGATTGGCCTGATTGCGATTCAAGCCTTCTTGATTCGGGCATGGTGCGTCTGGTGCCTCCTCTACGGATCAACGGTGCTGATCGGAGCCGCCACCGTGGTCAGTGTGGTTCGTTCGCACGCACGCGAAACTCGCGATCTAACTCGCCCCCCGCGCTGAGCTGCGCGAGAGTACGCGGAGGAGCGATCTCCATCTCTTCGAAGAGAGCAATCGCCCGCCGTGCAGCGCGCCGCGCGCCGGCGAGCGCACCATCCTCAGCGAGCATCAAGGCGAGACTCTCTAGCAGCTCGCCGCTCTCTGGATCAATTCGAGTGGCGCGTGCCGCGAGGTTGATCGCGCGATCGTAATCGCCTGACGCATGCGCGGATTGGATCGCTCGCTCCACCATGGTCATGAGGCTGACCTCAATCGTCCCGCGATAGCGCTGCACCCACGGCTCAAAGGGGAGCTCTGCGCCAAACGCGCCGCGATAGTCATCGAGTAGTTCCTCAATCTCCTCGGTTCGAGGTCGAATGCGGATTCGGTTGAGGCGTGCGGTCAGAGAGGCTGAATCAAAGCAGACCAGTTCGGGGTGCATGGAGACGATCTCCGCTTCATGGCGCACATAGGGCGTTGCTCCACCTTCTGGCGATGCGTCGTACTCTGGGTCAATCGCGCGTCGCAAGTGATAGATCGCTTGGTTTAACGAGTTCAGCCCCGCCTGCGCGTCGGCATCTGGCCAAAGTGCATCAATTGCTTCGTCACGCGTCGCCGAATGTTGCGGCCGCGTGGCGAGGTAGGTGAGTAGCGCGAGTGAACGTGGTCGGATTGCGGCCCCATCAACGGTGCGTCCATCAACTTCCAGATGGAGGGGTCCGAGGTCATGGATGACAACCCGACGATCCTGGTCACGCGACATCTCACGCACCTCCGTGTGCTGCGTGTGCTGCGTGCGCGGCGGGCGCGGAAGCCCTGCAGCAATCTCACCAGGGAGGGAGAGCGCCGCAGCAATCATCTTCGGGATCTCCCATCCTTCGCGACCAAGCTCGTCATCTTCGGCGGGAGCGATCAGGAGCCCTTCACCCCAGAGCGACTGGAGCATGTGCAGGTTGGTTGTTTCGCCTTGCTCTCCTACCAGCCGTCGCAGCAGTGGTTCGCATCCACCGACCACGTCGCGCCGGATGAAGTCATCAAGATCACGCGTAGAAGATCGGTCGCCTGCATTCGAGAGCCACGCGGAGAGAATGCCACCGTTGCCGGCGGCTCCACGCCGCACCTCTTCAAGCTGCGAAGGCGTACCGCGCCACCCGCGCGCCTCCGCAATCTGACGGGTCTGCTGGGGAGAGACGCGCAGCGACATCGCACCGATTTCGAGAACTGCTCGTTTACTGCGCGCCGTCGCGAGCCGTAGCGCCGCACGTCGTCGTCCAATGAAGATCACCCGTGACCCATCCGGGTCTCGCTCTGCAATTGCGCGAAGCATCGCGAGTGAATCAGGGTCTTCCGTCAGCGCGTCAGTGTTATCAATGATCAGCGTGAGGGATGCGAAAGGCGCTGCAAGATCCGCGCAGATCGAAGCGGCACACGTGTCAATGCGACTCCTCTTTCGTGCTGCACGACCAAGTCGTGGCAACCAGATTCCGCCGTCATCTTCGGCCGCAAGGAGAAGAGCATCCGACAAGTTCTCGGCACCGCGAATCCAACGAACTGGCGTCCCGAGACGCGACGCCCATGATGCGACCGAACTGCTCTTCCCGTAACCGGCGCTCCCAGCGATCACCCCGAGGCCGCCTGCCGCCAGTCGATCAAGCTCCCGCTCCAATCGTGGCCGCTCCACGCTGAACTGCGTCTGCTTTCGCATGGCCCACTCCCTTCCACGCCGTCGCAGCGGGTGCCGCGAATCGGCTGCGGGGATAGTGAGGCGTTCCCACGTATCGATCGCGTACCAGGTCGGTATTTGTCCACCGCGCCCGCGTATGATTAGGGCGTGAACAAGAAGAAACTGATCATTGACTGCGACACGGGGACGGATGACGCCGTCGCGCTGATGCTCGCAGCGCTTCATCCTGAGATTGACCTCATTGGCGTGAGTACGGTGTTCGGAAATGCACCACTGACCGCAACGACCACCAACAGCATCTCCGTGTTGGATCTGATCGGCCGCTCAGATATCCCCGTGCATGCAGGGCTGCCACGACCGCTGGTTCGAAAGACGATGCCCGCGGAACGCTTCTTCAAGGCTGACTCCGTGCAGGATCCGCACGGCACGTATCTCGACATCCCACGCAGCACGCGCGCGGCGGCCTCGAACCGCGCCGTTGAGTGGCTGATTGAAACGTACCGCTCGGCGACAGAGCCGATCACACTCATGCCGATTGGGCCACTCACGAACATTGCCGCCGCAGTCGCGCAGGAGCCGAGGTTCGCTGAGTGGGTGCCGGAACTGATCATCATGGGGGGCGGCCATGAAGTGGGAAACATGACTCCATCCGCCGAGTTCAACATCTGGGCCGACCCTGAGGCCGCCGCAAGCGTCTTTGATGCGGGCTTCAAGAATGTGTTGATGGTGCCGCTCGACGCCACGCACAAGGCGCTCGTCACTGCGGCGCAGTGCGATGCACTCGAAGCGCTCGGAACACCAGCGGGAAAGGCCGCCGCCATCTTCATCCAGCGCCGCGTTGCGAGCTATGAGAGCAGCCAGAAGATGGACGTTCCGGAGTCAGCCCCTGTGCATGACGCGCTCTGTGTCGCTGCACTCGTTGAGCCGAACATCATCACCACGCGCAGGCATCACGTTGCCGTGGAGACCACCGGCTCACTCACGCTCGGAAGAACAGTCGTTGACACTCACTTCCGCGGAGGGAAGGAGCC
Organism: Candidatus Limnocylindrus sp.; assembly: GCA_964228585.1. Classification (GTDB taxonomy): domain Bacteria; phylum Chloroflexota; class Limnocylindria; order Limnocylindrales; family Limnocylindraceae; genus Limnocylindrus. The sequence continues at coordinate 4,314 of CAXRAV010000105.1, forward strand.
GAACGCAGCGGTTGCCTTTGATGCAAACGCGCAGCGGTTCGTGGATCTGATGATGGAGATCTTCTCGAGGTCCTAACCCTTCGCTCCGTTTAGCGCAGCACCCGCCATGCGAACGGGATCGCTCCAAACATGATCGCGCCAGACAAGAGGAAGAGCGGCGCCGCTCCTAACTCTCCGTAAATGATTCCGCCAATGAGTGCGGCGATCGCTACCGCAAGTCCATATGAGACGCTCTGGTACAAGGCTTGACCGGTTGCTTGCAGTGAAGCGGGAACGATTGCGCGGACACTCAACACGCTCGCGAGGAGCGTGCAGGCAAACCCAATCCCAACTAAGGAGCGGGCGAGCGCGAGCCAGTATGGCGAATCAATAAACGCATATCCAACGCTGCAAAGCCCCATGGCAATGAGTCCAAATGAGAAGAGCGATCGAAGTCCAAGGCGAGCAGCGACGAGTCCGCCAGCGAGGAAGAAGGGGATCTCAACGGCTGCGGAGACGGTTCCTCCAAACGCAACGGCCGCCGCACTCCCACCCACCTCTTGGATGCGAAATGATCCATACGCATAGAAGAGCCCGGCACCCAGATTGACGAGAATACTCAGCATCAAGAACGCAAAGAGCCTCGGAGATTGCTGGAACGCAAGCGTGACGGTGCCGAATCTATCGCGCCAATCACCGGTGACCGCAATCTCTGCATTCGGTCCCGCGATCTCTGACCGCTCAATCTCAGCCTCAGCTTCACTCAGCGCTGGTCGTGTCCCGTGCTGTATCGCAGGGGCGGTATGGAGACCAATCGTTCCTGCAATGAGAACGAACGCGGTGATGCCATAAAGTGGCGCGATCATGATCGCGCCTCCGCTCGCTACGAGCGCACCGCTCAGAACGCACATGGCGGCGTAGCTGAAGCTTGTGATCGCGCGGATGGAACCCCACTGGCCCCCTACTTTTGCGAGCTGCTCCATGCCAATGGAATCCAGGAGTGGCACAAGTCCAGCGCCTGCAAATGCGGCAAGTGCCGCACCAGGGATCCCTTCATACGGCCCAACGGCAAAGAGGATCACGCCAATCGCCGCGCTTACGAGTGCGAGTCGGAAGGCGCTCGCTCGACCGAGAACTGCGTCGCCGAGGTGGCCCCAGATGGGGCCGGCTGCGAGTGCGATCATCGAGTTGACAGCGCCGATCAGACCGATCGCTTCAAACGAGAGGCCTCGATCGCGGAAGACGATCCCGGAGAACGGGAGATACGCCGCTTGCATTAGGCCGATGACGAAGTAGAGATACGAGGCGCGCCGCATTCCAGGGCGCAGCAACATCAGGGTCATGCCCTCACATTAGCGGGTCACCCTCCGCCCCTGGTGCGGGGAGCTCTGGTGCGCGCTCGCGGACCAGATTGACAAAGCGTGTCTCTTCCTTGCGGAACCAGAGCTGGCCGCTCCCTGTGGGTCCGTTGCGGTGTTTGGCCACATTGAAGTTGATCGCCTCTCCTGTCACTCCGGCGTCGTCACTTCGCTCCCCATCGCGGTAGAGGAAGATCACCACGTCAGCATCCTGCTCAATCGCGCCCGACTCACGAAGGTCGGAGAGGCGCGGCTCGCCCTTCTCTCGGGCCTCGGTCTGCCGCGAAAGCTGGCTGAGCGCCATGATTGGAATCCCTAGCTCACGCGCGAGGGCCTTGAGCCCGCGTGAGATGTCTGACACCTCTTGCACGCGATTCCCATCGCGGCTCTGCTGACCAGGCTGCATCAGTTGCAGGTAGTCAACGATCAGGAGGTCTAGACCCTGCTCCATTTTCAAGCGCCTCGCCTTGGTGCGGAGCTCCATGACAGAAATGTTCACGGTGTCATCAATGAACATCTTTGCGTTTGAGAGCGTACCAAGCGCGTTTGCAATCTTGCCAAAGTCAACGCCCGAGACCTGTCCACTTCGAAGATTGAAGGAGTTGATCTTCGTCACGCTGGAGAGGAGTCGGAGCACCAGCTGCTCCTTGCTCATTTCGAGCGAGAAGACGCCGACAGACTTCCCTTCGCGGAGCGAAACGTTCTCTGCGATGTTGAGTGCAAGCGATGTCTTTCCAACGGACGGTCGCGCGGCAAGAACAATAAAGTCGGAGTTTTGTAGGCCTTGCGTGATGGTGTCAATTGCGGTGTACCCAGTGCGCAGTCCCATCAACTGGCCGCGGTTCTGGTGCATGCGATCAAGTTGGTCATACGCAGCGCCAACGAGCGTACCGATCTGTGTGAAGCCGTTTGCCGCACGACGCTCGCTGACAGCAAACAGCTCGGCTTCGGCACGATCAATTGCCTCCGAGATGTCAGACGGATCTTCGTATCCGATCGACGCAATCCGTCCAGCAGCGCCGATCAGGCCGCGAAGCATGGACTTTCGCTCAACAATCTTTGCGTACTGCTTTGCGTGAACCGTGGTCGGTGTGCGGTCGCAGAGATCTGCGAGTGCGGCGCGACCACCAATCTCTTCAATCTGGCCACGACGCTCCAGCTCTTCCGACACAGTGAGGATGTCGATCGGTTGGCTCTGCTCGTAGAGCCGTTGGATGGCGGAGTAGACCTTCGCGTTCGCCGGCTTGTAGAAGTCGCCGGGCTTGAGGCTGTCCGCAATCTCCAGCATTACCTCGCCATCAATGAGGAGTGCGCCGAGGATGCTCTCTTCGGCGTCGCTTGACTGCGGTGGGAGTTGATTGCTCATCCGCGCATCATCGCAGTCGCAACGCCAAGACTCCAGACAGATGTCAACGAACTCATGTGAATCTCTCCACGAAGCGGGCCTAGGCCGCGTCGGCTGTGGATAAGTCGGCGCCCTCGCGCGCCGTTTTGTGGATTAGTGAACGCGACGAAGCACGCCAACGAGCACGCCCTGCACGTTGACGGTTGGGTAGTACATCGGCGCGTACGCCTTATTTGCCGGCTGGAGGCGGATCCGCCCCTGCTCGCGGAAGAGCTGCTTGAGGGTGACTTCGTTCTCTTCCACCTGTGCGACCACAATGTCGCCGTCGGCGGCAACCTTGCTCGGCTTGATCACCACGTAATCACCATCGGCGATCTGTGCGTCGATCATCGAGTCCCCCCTGATCTTCAGCAGGTAAGAGTCTGGGGTGGACATGAACTCCGGAACCGCCACAGTCTCGGAGCGCTCTTCGTAGGCCTCGATCGGACCTCCTGC
>CAXRAV010000106.1:0-3044 GCA_964228585.1 Candidatus Limnocylindrus sp.
ACCACCTGCTCAACCTACCCATGCCAGTACTGGAGCCGACAACGGGACTCGAACCCGGAACCTGCGGTTTACAAAACCGCTGCTCTACCAATTGAGCTATGTCGGCGCCCACGTCGGGATACCTTGCGGTCCGTCGGTGAGTCGTCAGCATAGAGCCCCCACCCACTCGGGTCAACCAGCGCCGCGCTCAGCCCCTCGTGACAGAGCGGCGCGAGGACTACTCGCTGGACTCTAGGTCGCCCGCGGGGAGCCGGGAGGTGACCGAGGTCGGTGGCACGCCTTGTGCCGCGGCGGGGCGTTGGCCGAGCACCTCAAAGAGGAGGATCGAGCCGGCCACCGAGGCGTTCAGGCTTGCCACCTTCCCGACCATGGGGATGCGGACGTAGAGGTCGATCCTGCGGCGAATCGCTGGGGAGAGCCCCTTCCCTTCGCTCCCGATCACGAGGCAGATCGGCCCCCGAAGGTCGGCGCTGCGGTGATCCTGGGCCGCCTCTGCCTCGGCGCCCACCACGCGGATCCCTCGCAGACGAAGGGCGGTGAGCTCGTCGGCGAGACTCTCCACCCGTGAGACGAGGAGGTGCTCCACAGCGCCAGCGCTCGCCTTGATTGCGGCTGGCGAGAGGGGAGCCGAGCCTCGCGTCGCGATAAGGATGCCGTGGACCCCGACCGCCTCGGCGCTTCGGATCAAGCTCCCGAAATTCTGTGGGTCCTCCACTCCATCGAGGGCCAAGATGAAGGGGGGCTCTCCGCGGCTCACCGCTCGCGCCAGGATCTCCTCCGGGGCAACTTCCGGGCGGCGTCGAACCACCAGCGCGATCCCCTGGTGTCCGTCGAACCCTGCGAGCTGGCCGATCAACGCCCCTTCCACTTCAACAATGGGGATGCGCAACGTGGTTGCGTGAAGGACAACCTGTTGCAACGCGGCGCGACGCTGTGGAACTACGAGGAGCTTGATCGCCTCACGACGAGCCGTGAACGCCTCCTCCACCGGGTGCCGTCCTGCGATCAACTCCTGATCGGGGCCGACGAGAGCGAGCGCTTGCGCGGGGATGGTGCGCTTAGAGGCCCAGTGGCGCGGTCCGTCTGGGCGTGGAGTCCAACCACGCGCTGGTGGACGCACGCCGAGCCGTGGTGCGGGACGCTGGGCAGGGCGTGCACCTGGTCGCTGGGGTCGACGCGCTTCGTCCATTAGTTGGAACCTGCGATACGCCAGCGCTGACCATCGCGCGAATCTTCAACCAGCACGCCGAGGGCGGCAAGTTCGTCGCGCAGTCGATCCGACGCGGCGAAATCACGCGCAGTTCTCGCCGCCACGCGGGCGGCGAGCAACTCCTCAGCGCCAGCCGGAAGCGTGACAGATGCGGGGAGGAGAGCGAGCGTCTCATCTAGCGACTGCAGGGTCTCGCGAAGTGCGACCGCACTCGCAGCGCTGCACTCCGCATCAAGGTGTCGGTTCCCTTCACGAATGAAATCAAAGAGCGCGGCCAGGGCTTCAGGAACAGCAAGGTCGTTGTTCATTGCCGCAGCGAATCGTGTCCGCGTGCTCGTCGCAAGTTCTGCAACTTCGGCGCTCACTCCCCCAGCCGCTTCGGCGACGCGAGCCGCGCGCGCACCTAGCGCAGCATCAAATGCGTCAAGCCGTTCGATCGCCGCAACTGCGGCGGGGAGTGAATCGGACGTGTAGTTCAGCGACGTTCGGTAATGCGCAGAGATCAACGCAAGTCGCAGTGCCCGAGGCTCAACCCCCTCCGCAAGGAGATCGCTGACGCGCGCAATATTGCCGAGCGACTTTGACATCTTGTCACCGCTCACATGGAGGTGTGCGCAGTGCAGCCAGGTCCCCACAAAGCGCTTCCCTGTGGCCGCCTCAGACTGCGCAATCTCGTCTTCGTGGTGCGGGAAGACAAGGTCGATGCCGCCCGTATGCAGATCAAAGCTCTCACCGAGATAGCGCATGCTCATCGCCGAGCACTCCAGGTGCCAGCCCGGTCGACCCACACCTATTGACGCCTCCCACGATGGCTCACCAGGCTTCGCCGCCTTCCAGAGGACGAAGTCGCGCACGTCATCCTTGCTGTACTCGTCCGCCTCCACGCGCTCTCCAACCCGCATCGCTTCGGGATCGAGGCGTGCGAGTGTGCCGTAGCTTGGCCACGAGGCGATGCGGAAGAAGATGGAGCCGTCCTCCGCCTTGTATGCGTGTCCCTTCTCCAAGAGACGCTCCACGATTGCGACCTGCTCAGGGATGTGCTCGGTAGCGCGTGGCATCACATCTGGTTCAGTCATTCGAAGTGCCTGCATGTCGGACCTGAAAACGCGCTCCCAACGATCGGTGAGGGTGCGAATCTCTACCCCCTCGTTGGTCGCCGCGCGAATGATCTTGTCATCGATATCCGTGAGATTCACCACCCAGCGCACCGCATGTCCGCTCGCGCGCAACCAGCGGACGAGCAGGTCGGCGAAGAGGAAGCTCCGGAAGTTTCCAATATGCGCCGGACCGTAGATGGTGGGGCCGCACGAATAGATGCCGATCTGATCTGAGTTGAGTGGCACGAACGGACGTATGTCGCCAGAGAGCGTGTCTCGCAACTGCAGCACGGTCTCCCTACTCTTCACTTATGCACCTCGCTGTTCGGCGAGTAGGAGCACGGTGCAGCGCACCGCGCGACCCGCCCCCTCGTCGCCGATCAGGTTACCTGTGGAGGCCTTCACGCTCACGGAGCTGGCCGGGAGGCCAACGAGCGCTGCGATCCGCTCCCCCATCTCTGGAAGTCGGTCGGCGAGTCGCGGACTGCGCGCGGTGATCGTCAGTTCGATCCAGTGCGGGGTGAGCCCTGCGGCCGTCGTGCGCTGCACCACTTCGCGCAGCAGATCACCACTATCTACTCCGCGCGGAGTCGCGTCGGTAGCGGGGAAGAGGCGGCCGAGATCGCCAAGGTTCGCGGCGCCAAGGAGTGCATCCGCAGTGGCGTGAAGCACGACATCGCCATCTGAGTGGCCGTTGAGTGCTGGACTCTCCGGGAAGCGCACGCCACCGAGACGCA
>CAXRAV010000107.1:0-7181 GCA_964228585.1 Candidatus Limnocylindrus sp.
GAAATCACCGTTGGCATGATCAGTGCTCGGCTTGCACGCGCTGACGCGGCGACACGCGTGATCCTTGATGGCTTCCCACGCAATGCAGCGCAGGTTGCGGCACTTGATGCCGCGTTCGCGCCTAGTGGTCGTGCAATCAACGCGATCCTGCTCAAGGTTGATGTGAGCGTCTTAACGGCCCGCCTCACTGGTCGGCGTGTCTGCTCATCGTGTGGGCGATCCTTCCATGTTGCAAGCCGACCACCCGCAGTGGAGGGCGTCTGCGATGCATGTGGCTCTGAACTCATCACACGCAGCGACGACGCACCGGAGACGGTTGCCGCGCGGCTTGCAAACCAGCTGAGCGCGCTCGACGAGGTCGTTGAGATCTATCGGAGTAAGGGCCGACTTCAGGTGGTTGAAGGTGTCGGCGATATCACGGAGATCCAGGCCGCCCTCGCGACCGCCGCCCGAGCCGTGGGTTTTGGGGCATAACGCGTCCATGAGCGGCGTTACCAGAAAGTCAGCGGCGGAGATCGCACTCATGCGTCGCGCAGGCGCAGTGGTCGCCGACGTCCTTGCGCTGGTAGAGGAACTTGCGGTGCCTGGGGCGAGTAGCGCGGAGATCGCACTCGCCGCCGAACGGAAGATCCTGGCTGCAGGGGCGAGTTCGAACTTCAAGGGGTACCACGGCTTTCCTTCGGTGATCTGCCTCTCGATCGATCGTGAGGTGGTCCACGGGATCCCGGGCGATCGAGAGATCAAGGCTGGCGCACTCGTCTCCGTGGATGCAGGGGCAATCATTGAGGGCTGGCACGGCGATGCGGCGCGCAGCTTCTACGTTGGCGGCGAGGCTCCCGCTGAGGTGGCGCGACTGATCCGCGTGACCCGGGAGGCGCTTGATGCGGGTATCGCAGCGGCCCGACCGGGGGGCACCATTGAGGAGATTTCGGCGGCGATCGAAGACGTTGGGCTTGCGGCAGGGGTTGGGATCGTCCGCCCCTATGTGGGGCACGGCATCGGCCGCGCCATGCATGAGGCCCCCCAAGTCCCGAACTACCGCACTGGGCGGAAGAGCCTGACCCTGGCCCCTGGGCACTGTCTAGCAATTGAGCCGATGTTCACTCTTGGCTCCCCGGAGGTGGGGGTGATGGATGATGAGTGGACCGTTGTAACAATTGATGGGAGCCTTGCTGCACACTTCGAGGACAGCATTGCCATCACCCCGGAAGGGGCCCAGGTCCTCACACGGCCGTGAAGGGTTGGCGCACGCTCAGCCCGAGCGTGGCGGGGGAGGGGTCTTCGTTGCGAGGGGGGCGGGGCTCTGCTAGGCTGCACCTTCGTGCGTTTGGGGTCTCTCCCCAGTCGTCCCCTGGCTCGCCAGGGATCAATAGCGCAGTCTGAAACGGGGGGTTGTTGGCGAAGAAGGATTCAATCGAAGTCGAAGGGACAGTAGTCGAGCCGCTGCCGAACACGTTGTTCGTTGTTGAACTCGAAAATGGCCATCGAATTCGTGCCTACATCAGCGGGAAGCTTCGGACGAATTTCATCCGAATCCTTCCAGGTGATCGGGTCAAAGTTGAACTCTCGCCATACGATCTGACCCAGGGTCGGATCACCTACCGGTTGAAGTAGCAGCACAGGAGAACGAGTGAAAGTTTCTGCGTCGGTCAAGGTCCGTTGCGACAAGTGCCTCGTGATCAAGCGGCACGGTCGTGTCATGGTCATTTGCGAAAACCCGAAGCACAAGCAGCGGCAGGGATAGGGCCATGGCACGAATCGCAGGCGTTGATATTCCGCGTGAGAAGCGTGTTGAGATCGCCCTTACCTACATCTTTGGCATTGGCCTCACCACTAGCCAGAAGATTCTGAAGCAGACATCCATCAGCCCCGACATCCGCGTGAAGGATCTCTCCGAAGAGCAGATCAATCGCCTTCGCGAAGTGGTGGACAAGGGCCAGAAGATCGAAGGCGATCTCCGTCGTGAGATCGCCATGAACATCAAGCGACTGATTGAAGTCGGCACGTACCGTGGCACTCGCCACCGCAAAAACCTTCCGTCGCGAGGTCAGCGCACCAAGACGAACGCGCGTCAGCGCCGTGGTGCCCGCAAGACCGTCGCCGGCAAGAAGATCGAAAAGAAGTAAGGCAGGGGTGTAGCAATGGCTGAGATGGAGAAGAAGCCGACGAAGACGCGACGGCGCGAGAAGAAGAACGTGCCAGTGGGCCAGGTGCACATCGCCGCGTCCTTCAACAACACCGTGATCTCCATCACCGACCCAACCGGCGCCGTGCTCTCATGGGGGTCTGGCGGGGTTGCGGGCTTTAAGGGCTCACGCAAGAGCACACCGTACGCGGCCTCGCTTGGCGCAGAAGCTGCTGCCCGCAAGGCGATGGAACATGGCCTTCGATCCGTTGAAGTTTTCGTCAAGGGTCCGGGTGCCGGTCGAGAGCAGGCGATTCGTGGCCTGCAGACCGCTGGGCTCAACATCTCCGCAATTACCGATGTGACGCCGCTGCCACATAACGGCTGCCGTCCTCCGAAGAAGCGCCGAGTCTAGGAGAGGAGCGTCATGGGTCGCGATATTGGTCCAGTCTGCCGACAGTGCCGTCGAGAGGGGACGAAGCTCTTCTTGAAAGGCGCGCGCTGCTACACCAAGAAGTGCTCGTTTGAACGACGCCCAACTCCGCCAGGAATGCACGCCGTTCGACGCCGCAAGGTGGGCGACTACGGCCTCCAGCTGCGTGAGAAGCAGAAGATGCGCCGCGTGTATCGACTCGGCGAGGCACAGTTCCGCCGGCTCTTCGCTGAGGCAGAGCGCGGCACCGAGGTGACCGGTGAGAATCTTCTTCGACTCCTTGAACTCCGACTCGACAACGTGGTCTTCCGCTTGGGCTTCGCGAGCTCTCGTGACCAGGCACGCCAGTACATCAACCACGGTCACTTTGCGGTGAACGGGGGCGCCGTCGACATCCCGTCGTACGGCCTGAAGCCAGGCGATGTCGTTTCGCTGCGCCCAGGGCGTGCAGAACTCGCCCCATTCAAGGAGGTCGTAGAGACCCTCAAGAGTGCAGCAACCCAAGAGTGGCTGCGCGTGGACGCCTCGAAGATGGCGGGTCACGTGATTGCGGCTCCGCGCCGCGACCAGATGCCTGCCGACTTCAACGAGCAACTCGTCGTTGAGTTCTACTCGCGATAAGAGAGGAGAGAGAGATGACTGACGCAGTAACTTCACGAATCGCCCCACTTGAGGAGCTCGGCTCGTACGGCAAGTACGAGGCTGGCCCATTCGCACCTGGCTACGGTGTGACACTGGGAAATGCCCTGCGACGTGTCCTCCTCGGCTCCCTTGAGGGTGCCGCCATCACGGCCGTGCAGATCACTGGGGTCCAGCAGGAGTTCTCATCGCTCCCCGGCGTTCGTGAAGATGTCGTCCAGATCCTGCTCAACATGAAGAAGATCCGACTGCGCAGCTTTGCCACCGGCCGCGTTGAGCTGACGCTCAACAAGAAGGGTGCTGGGAGCGTCACCGCGGGTGACATCACCCCCAACGGTCAGGTAGAGATCGTGAATCCGGAGCAGGTGCTCATGACGCTTGATTCAGACAAGGCGGCGATCGAGGCCTTCCTTGTCGTGGAGCGCGGCGTCGGTTACGTCTCCGCGGATCGACTTGAAGTTGAACCAGACGGCGAGGCGCGCCCGCGAGGGGTGATGGCGGTTGATGCGATCTTCACGCCAGTGCGCAAGGTGAACTTCACCGTAGAGAACACGCGCGTTGGCCAGGATGTTGACCGCGAGAAGCTTATCCTCGAGATCGAGACTGACGGTACGATCACTCCGGAAGAGGCGGTACGAAAGGCGGCAGGCATTCTCGTCGGCCAGTTTGCTGCATTCTCGGGTCTCGGCGAAGCGCCGGCACCTGCACCTGCAGCAGCGGCGGGAGGAAACCTGCTCGACCTCTCAATTGAAGAGCTTGACCTGCCGATGCGCGCATACAACGCGCTCAAGCGCGCGGGAATCGTCAAGGTTGGGCAGCTGTTGAGCGCGCTGGACGGTGGCGAAGCCGAACTCTTGAAGCTTCGCAACTTCGGCCAGAAGAGCCTCACCGAAGTGCGCGAGAAGCTTGTTGAGCGCGGGTTCGACGTGCCAGAGAGCACCCTCCCACTCGACGCTGCATTCGATGACGAAGATGACGAAGACGACAGCGATGAAGAAGTGAAGGCCTAAGATGACGTCGCATGCTGTTGGCGGTCGTAAGCTTTCTCGAAAGCAGGGGCCACGACTTGCGCTGTACAAGAACTTGATCGTGTCTGTCCTTCGCTATGAGCGCATTCAGACCACGGAGGCGAAGGCCAAGGAGATTCGTCCGCAGGTTGAGCAGATCATCACCCTTGCAAAAAAGGGCGGCCTCAGCGCACGACGTGCGGTGATTGCCGCGCTCCCAGATGAACCGCTCGTCGTGGAGAAGTTGTTCGGTGAGATCGTCCCGAAGTATGCAGCGCGGACCTCTGGCTACTGCCGAATCACCAAGATCGGCATCCGCAAGGGCGATGCCGCCCCCCTCGTACAGCTAGAGCTTGTCTAGGAGGTTGATGTGAACATGAAGACGTGGACGCCTCGCGCTGCTGAGATTGAGCGCAACTGGTACGTGGTTGACGCTGAAGGCCAGACGCTCGGTCGCCTCGCAACGAAGATTGCCACCGCCCTCCTCGGCAAGGCGAAGCCAACCTATGCCGATCATATGGATACGGGCGACTTCGTCATCGTCATCAATGCGGCCAAGCTCGTGGTCACGGGCGATCGACTGCTGAGCAAGCGCTACCACTCGCACTCCGGCCACCCTGGCGGCCACCGCGAAGAGGGTCTTGGCGACCTGATTCAACGGAAGCCAACGGAGGCGATCCGCCGCGCCGTGAAGGGGATGCTCCCCAAGACGAAGCTGGCGAACGCGCAGATGACCAAGTTGAAGATCTATGCGGGTGCAGATCACCCACACGCGCCACAGCAGCCGAAGCCACTCGCATGAGCCCGAAGGAGAAGAGCGTGAGCCTGCCGTACTACCAGGGAACCGGTCGCCGCAAGACATCGATCGCACGCGTGCGTCTCGTCCCAGGGGAGGGCCAGATCGTCATCAACGGACGCACGTATGTGGAGCATTTCGGTGGGGCAATTCCTCAGGCGGAAGTCTTCGCGCCATACCGCGTCACCGGCACCGAGGGTCGCTTCAATGCGATGGTGAAGGTTGAAGGCGGCGGGATCTCCGGTCAGGCGGGCGCAATCCGTCACGGGATCTCGCGTGCTCTCCTCTCGGCGGACCCTGAGGCTTATCGACTCCCACTTCGACAGGCCGGATTCCTTACGCGCGATCCGCGCGCAAAGGAGCGAAAGAAGTACGGTCTCCGACGCGCTCGCAAGGCAAAGCAGTTCACGAAGCGCTGATCTAGCGCAGCTGCGCTGCTGATGGCCGCGGTCCGATTCGGTACCGACGGGATTCGCGGGATCGCGGGAGCGTCGCTCACGGCAGAGACTGCCTACGCTCTTGGCGCTGCGCTGGCGGAGCACTATCCCGCGGGGAACATCCTCATTGGACGTGACACGCGCCCGAGTGGTCCTCGGCTGAGTGCAGCGCTTGCTGCCGGGATCCGGTCAGGAGGAGCCACCCCAATCAACCTTGGCGTGATCCCAACGCCAGGGCTCGCGGCCGTGGTCGCGGCGGACGCGGAGGTTGCCTGTGGGGTCGTGGTGACCGCTTCGCATAACCCGGCGGAGTACAACGGCTTGAAGGTCATTGGTCGTGACGGTCGCAAGGTCCCGGATGCACTTGAGCGTGAGCTGGAACGGATGATTAACGAACGGCTTGCCGTCGCGAACGCGGATGTGGCAAGTGCGGCTTCCGCGAGCGCTACAGATGCGCGCAACGACGCGCGAGGAGCAGCCTATGCGGCGCGCTATGCAGCGCAGCTCGCACTGGTTGCAGCGGCGGCAACACCGAACCGCGCCGCCGCTGGAATCCGAGTGGTGCTGGACGCATCGAACGGCGCGGGTACCCCGTTCGCCGAGGCGGCACTCTCCGCAACGGGCGCAACCGTTGTTGGAATGGCGATGGGTGACGGGTTGATCAACGATGGAGTGGGGGCAACGTCGCCGACGGCGCTCGGGCGACGGGTCGTGAAGATCGGTGCCGATCTTGGGATCGCGCTCGACGGGGATGCAGACCGTTGCGCGGTTATTGATGAACGTGGGGTCCTGATTGATGGTGATGTGGTGATCGGCCTGATAGCGCTGGATCGAAAGCGCCGTGGCCTTCCAGGCTCTGACCGTGTGGTCGCGACGATCCTCACGAACTCTGGTGTGGAGCGCCAGCTTCGCGACGCTGGTATCACGCTTCAGCGCACCCCGGTGGGCGATCGTCACATTGCTGAAGTGCTGACCCTCGGCAGCCCCGGGTTCGGTGGGGAGAAGAGTGGCCACCTCCTCTTTCCGGAGCATGCGCCAACCGGCGACGGACTGATCAGCGCAATTGAGTTGATCGCGCTGCTGGTGCGCTCTGGCGGACCCCTTTCCGCACTTGCCGCAACCCTGCCGCTCGACCCGCAGATCCAGCGAGAGATCAGCGTGCGTGAAGGAGAGGCAGAGTGGCTTCTCTCCGACCCAAGGATGTCGCGTGCAATCCGTGATGCAGAGGTGCAGCTCGCCGCTGGCGGTGGACGACTCGTGGTGCGCGCATCTGGTACGGAGCCTCTCCTGCGGGTGATGGGCGAAGGTCCTGATGAGGCCCTCGTAACGTCGGTTGTTGACGCGATCCTCACAGCGGGAAGCGCACTGCTGGCAGAGCGCCGCTGATCGGGCGGTAGACTACTCGCATGCAGGCACACGTGACCTCAGGCGCTGAACTTCCCGCACTCGGTGTGGACATCGTGCGTGTCGAACGCATCGCGAAGGTTATGGAACAACACCCCGCTCGCTTCCCCGCACGAGTGCTTACTGCCGCAGAGCAGGCGTACGTGCGAGCGCGCCCGGAAAACTTTGCGGGTCGTTGGGCGGCAAAAGAGGCCGTCTCAAAGGTCCTAGGCCTCGGCATCCGCGGGATCGGGTGGCGAGAGATTGAGATTGAGCGACTACCAACAGGTCAGCCGACGGTGCGCCTGCACGGGAGTGCCGCCGAACGGGCGGTAGCGATTGGAATCGCAGCGATCGCAGT
>CAXRAV010000108.1:0-3374 GCA_964228585.1 Candidatus Limnocylindrus sp.
GAGCTGAAGTCCGGACGTGTGGAGTTCAAGTTGGACAAGTCGGCGATCATCCATCTCGGATTCGCCAAGGCGAGCTTCAGTGAAGAGCAGATCGTGGGCAACCTCGGCGCGCTCCTCGAAGCAGTCAACCGCGCCAAGCCAACCGGTCTCAAGGGGACCTATATCAAGGGCGTGAGTATCTCCGCAAGCATGGGGCCTGGCATCGCCGTTGACGTGCCTGCCCTCTTGGCTGCGGCGAGCTAGCGCCTCGCGGGAGTCTTCACTTCGGGGTAGACTCCCAATCCGCGCCGATCCGGTTGATCGGCACGAAACAGAGCGCCCTGGTGGAGACGCCAGGGAGATGAAATACGACGATTCGCCGAAGAGAGCGTGTGATCCTGGCCTTGCGGTCAGGAACCTAAGTCGCTCCGCAGGCAGTTGAGTGATCAGCTGAGGGTGGGGTGGGCACGCAGAGGCAGGGTTCCTAGCGCGTGGAGCGCGGCCCCCTGTGACGCGGACCGTTGCAGGGGTGCCAGCAGCACCCGCCGAGGCGCACCGGCATGTGCGCCCAAGCTAGGAGGAACCGTGCCAACGCAGAAAAAGCGCGACACGATCGACACGCTCCGAACGGAGTTGTCGGGCAGCCGCGGGCTGATCCTCTCGTCCTACCGTGGGTTGACGGTCTCGGAATTCGCCGCGATCCGTACAACGCTGCGGGCGCAGGGGATCACGTATCGAGTGGTGAAGAACCGCTTGATGCGCGTCGCTGCGAACGAGCTCGGCAATACGACGCTTCCGGACCTTCTCAAGGGTCCTACGGCGATCGCGTTCGGCTCTGGTGACGAGGCGGTCCTTGCGAAGACGGTACTGGGCGCCTTGAAGGCGTATCCGGCCGTTGAGGTTCGGGGAGCGGTGCTGGGTGAGGCCATCCTCAACCTTTCACAGCTCACTGCGCTCTCAAAGCTCCCGACCCGAGAAGTGCTACTCGCCAAGGTGGCGGGCGCCTTCCAGGCACCAGTCCAGAAGGTGGCGTTCCTGTTCGCAGCTCCGCTCCAGAAGGCGGGCTACGCACTGGGCGCGTACAAGAGCAAGCGCGAGGCCGAGGCGGCCTAATCCAGCCCGCATGGGCGTGAATAAAACCATTGATCAGCCGCATGGCTGAAGAAGGAGAGAGAAATGTCAAAGCTCACTACTGATCAGTTGCTCGAGGCCGTCAGCGAGATGACCGTGCTTGAGCTTTCCGAGTTCGTGAAGGCGTTCGAGGAGAAGTTCGGCGTTAGCGCCGCGGCTCCAGTTGCGGTGGCGGCAGCCCCTGCGGCCGGTGGCGGTGGTGGCGATGCTGCCGCTGCAGGCGGTGACACTGTCAGCGCCATCCTTTCGGACGTTGGCGCCAACAAGATCCAGGTGATCAAGGTGGTCCGCGAGCTGACCGGTCTCGGCCTCAAGGAGGCGAAGGACCTGGTGGACGCAGCCCCGAAGGCCATCAAGGAAGGGAGCGCCAAGTCCGAGGGGGAGAAGATCGTCGCCGCCCTCGCCGAGGCGGGCGCAAAGGTCGAGCTCAAGTAGTCTCGATTCTGTAACAATCGCTGCTGGAGCCCCTCTCACCCCGCCGTCAGGCGGGTGGGGAGGGGCTTCCGCTTCCCCCTCCGCTTGCCAAGAGTTGGTGAAATAGGCTAGGATCACCCTTCGCTCGATCGCGACCATATTGCCGAAGGAGCTGCCGCATGCCTTCTCGCACCAACCGCGCTGGCTCGACCGGTAACCGAAAGTTCTACTCACGTATCCCAGAGATCCTCGAGATCCCAAACCTCATCGATCTGCAGACCACATCATTCGCCGCATTTGTCGGCCCTGAGTGGATCCCTGGCGCGACACCGCTGCCGAAGGGGACGAAGACATTCCTCGCTGAACTGCTTGAGGAGATCAGCCCAATCCGCGACTTCACTGGCAAGCGCATGGAACTTGCCTTCCTTGATTACGAGTTCAAGGATCCGAAGGTGAGCGAAGAGGATGCGCGCACAAAGGATGCAACATACGCGCGACCACTCATGGTCACCGCTGAACTGAAGATCCTTGAGACCGGTGAGATTCGCAGCCAGCAGATCTACATGGGTGACTTCCCATGGATGACGAGCCAGGGGACATTCATCATCAATGGCGCGGAGCGCGTTGTTGTCTCTCAGCTCGTTCGCTCACCAGGAGTCTTCTACACCGACACCGTCGATCCAGTTTCTGGTCGTGCGCTCTGGTCGGCGAAAGTGATTCCAAATCGCGGCGCGTGGTTGGAGTTTGAGACGAGCGGCAAGGATCAACTCTACGTGAAGGTAGATCGTAAGCGAAAGCTCCCTGCGACTTCGCTCTTGCGTGCGGTCGGCTATGAAACCAACGACGAGATTGCAGGGCTCTTCTCGCGCATGCCAAGCAACCCGGAGCACCCGTACGTTGCAAACACGCTGGAGAAGGACACGACCGCAACTCGCAGCGAAGCGCTTGTTGAAGTCTACAAGCGACTGCGACCAGGCGATCCACCCACCGGCGACAATGCTCGATCGCTCGTTGAGAATCTCTTCTTCAATGCACGACGATACGACCTTGGTCGCGTTGGTCGCTACAAGTTCACGCAGCGACTCAAAGAGACCGCTGGTCTGATGAACCTTGAGCTGCCAGGCGATGCAACGCGCACGCTGACGCGTGAAGACCTCGCCGCGATCGTTGGCCACCTGATCATTGCAAACGAAGGCGGCGCACACCGAGACGTCACCGACCACCTGGGCAATCGTCGCGTGCGTGCGAACGGCGAACTGATCCAGAACGCGTTCCGCGTCGGCCTGCTACGTATGGAGCGCGTGATCAAGGAGCGCATGACGATTCAAGAAGACGACAAAGCAACGCCAAGCGCGCTCGTCAACGTGCGTCCAGTGGTTGCGGCGATGAAGGAATTCTTCGGCGGTTCACAGTTGAGCCAGTTCATGGATCAGACGAATCCACTCGCCGAGCTCACCAGCAAGCGTCGCCTCTCCGCGCTCGGCCCAGGCGGCCTCTCGCGCGAGCGCGCCGGCTTCGACGTCCGCGACGTCCACCACAGCCACTACGGCCGAATCTGTCCCATTGAGACACCAGAAGGTCCGAACATCGGACTGATCGGATCGCTGGCGACGTTTGGCCGCGTCAATGACCTCGGCTTCATTGAGACGCCCTACCGCCGCGTGAAGGAAGGCCGCGTCACTAATGACGTGGTCTACCTCCCAGCAGATGAAGAGGAGCGCTTCGCGATCGCCCAGGCGAACGCCGAACTCGACGAGAACTCGCACCTCGTTGGCGAGCGCATCTACTGCCGCAAGGGCGAAGGCTTTGAGTTGGTTGAACCATCCAAGGTTGAATTCATGGACGTCTCG
>CAXRAV010000109.1:0-4331 GCA_964228585.1 Candidatus Limnocylindrus sp.
CTGGCGAGCTTCATGACAATCATGGTGATCCCGTTTGCACCTGACCTCACGAGCGTAGGACTTGAGTTCGGCCTCCTCTACTTCTTCGCAATCGGCGGACTCGGTGTGGTTGGGCTGATGATGGCTGGCTGGTCGTCGTTCAATAAGTACTCGCTGCTCGGCGGGATTCGCGCCGCAGCGCAGGCAATCAGCTACGAAATCCCGCTGACACTCTCGGTGGTTGGCATCATCATCCTGACGGGCACGCTGTCACTGCCGAGGATTGTTGAGGCGCAAAGCGGTTCGTTGCTCGACTGGTTTATCTTCCGCCAGCCACTTGCGGCGATCATCTTCTTCATTGCGATCACCGCCGAAGCCAACAGAACGCCATTTGACAACACCGAGGCGGACCAAGAGATTGTGGCCGGCTTTGCGACGGAGTACTCCGGCATGCGTTTCGGTTTCTTCTTCTTCGCGGAGTACGTCAACGTCTTTATCGTCTCTGCCCTCTTCGCCGCGGTATTTCTCGGTGGCTCCAACGCGCCGATCAGCCTCCCCTTCAGCCCTGAGATCGTCGTGGACCTGAGCGGGCTTGGCCTTCTCCTACCGATCGCGGCGGGAATCGCGCCACTCCTTGGGACCCTTGCGATCGGACTCCCCATCTATGCGATCAGTGCGCGCATCAAGGCCTGGCAGGCACTCCTCGCCGGCTTCCTGATCTTCGGCGCGCTCTCCACGGCGGCCATCGGCTTCTGGGCCTGGGCGATGCTTCCACCAGTCGCCGACCTGGTCTGGTTCCTCCTCAAGACGTTCACCCTCATCTTCATCTTTGTTTGGATGCGCGCAACGCTCCCCCGCGCACGCATCGACCAGCTGATGGGCTTCGCCTGGAAGTGGCTCCTCCCCGCATCCCTCCTCAACCTATTTGTCACGGCGGCCGCCGTGCTGCTGACGGCATAAGGAGGGTCTGATGGCTCGAATTCCAGGCTCAGGCATCGTTCGCGGAATGGCACTCACGCTCACTCGCTTCTTCCAGCCGAAGAAGACGGTGATGTATCCCGAAGCGAAGCCAGATATTCCGCCGCGCAACCGTGGCCGACTTGAACTTGTGATCGATGAGCGGGGCACGCTGAAGTGTGAAACCTGCTTCCAGTGCGCGCAGGCGTGTCCGATTGAGTGCATCGACATGGGTGGAACAGATACCAAGGGAAGGTACGCCGTCCATTGGGGGCCTGCGGAGCAGTACGCCGAACGACGCGAAGAGTCGGCGATGCGTCGCTCAGGACGCACCGTTTCCGACGCAGCAGCAGCGCAAGAGAGTAGGGTCGACCTTGAACCTGTTGAAGCGGCGCTGGAGCGCGTTGATTACGACCCACACCACATGCTGCAGATCCTCGAGTCCGTGCAGGGCGCGTACGGCTATCTGCCGGTTGACGCACTGAAGCGCATCAGTCGCGCCACTGGCGCCTGGTACGCCATGGTCTACGGCACTGCAACCTTCTACAAACACCTCACGTTTGAACCAGGACGAAACCGCACGATTGCAGTCTGCCGTTGCGCAAACTGCTTGGTCGCCGGTGCAGGGCGCGTCATCAACACGCTCTCGTTTGAATTCGGAACCGAGTTTGGCCAGGCGATCCCGTGGAGCAACCTGCGCCTTGAAGCGCTCTCCACACATCTTCCTGATGCACCATCACCACTCGTGGTGATCGACGGCGAACCGCAACGCGAACTCTCAAGTCGCAATGCAGATTCGTGGGCCGCCGCACTTGCAGGGAGGTACGCCGCGTGAAGCAGCTAAGCGCGCCAAAGAGTTGGTCGCAACTCCTGCTCACACCGCCTGCAACTCCGTGGGCGGCGCTACGCGCGGCGATTTCCGCAGGAGGTGCCGCAGCGGCCCAGATGCTGATTGATGCTGGCCTGCGCGGACGCGGCGGTGGCGGTTTCTTGACCGGCGAGAAGTGGCGTGCAACCGCGCAGAGCGACGCGTCGCCGAAGTACGCGGTGGCAAACGCGTACGAGTCAGACCCCGCAGTCTTCACGAACCGTCTCCTCCTTGAGAAGAACGCGCTCGGCGTCGTCGAAGGCCTCGCAATCGCCGCGCTCAGTGTTGGCGCGCGTGAAGCGATGATTGGTGTGCGCGCGGAGTACAGCGACGCCATCCGTTCACTTGAGGCGATCATCACTACCGCAGAGCGCGAAGGCGTCCTCGGAGCCAACGTGCTCGGTAGCGGTCGCGAGCTCACCATGCGCGTCGTCCCACTTCAAGGTTCAAGCATGATCGGCGAAGAGACGGTGCTGCTCAAGGCCCTCGCCGGAAAGCGCGGTCAGCCCGAGCAGACGCCGCCATATCCATCGGAGGTTGGTTATCTCGGCAAACCAACCGCAGTGAACAACGTGGCAACGCTCGCCGCTGTCTCGTGGATCCTTACGAATGGCGCCGCCGCATTCAAGCAGATCGGCGACCCGGCGCAGCCCGGGACCGTGCTCGTTCAGGTGAGCGGCTCGATCACAAACTCTGGCGTCCTCGAAGTTCCAACAGGGACCCCACTCGCGGAGATCCTTGCAGTGGCGGGAGGCCCCGCACGCGGCGCCACGATCAAGGCGCTCCTTGTCGGCGGCCCATCGGGCGGGTTTATTCCTGCGCAGTTGCTGGCAAGTACGCCGTACAGCGGCGCAGGACTCGCCGCGGTTGGCGCACACATTGGTTCGGGCGCGCTGCTCGCACTGGATGGAAGCGTGGCAATCCCAGAACTCGCCGCCATGTTGACACGCTGGTGCGCCGACGAAGCATGTGGAAAGACAATCCCGTGTCGAATCGGCACCCGACGACTCGCGGAGATCGGACAACGCTTCGTTGATGGACTGGCAGGGCCGGAAGACGGGACGAGGCTCCAGGCGCTTGCAGCAGACGTTGCAGATAGCGCGCTCTGTGCGCATGAGCGGCTCACGCCGAGCCCACTCCTGACAGGGATGCGATACTTCAAGCACGAGTTTTATCCGACCAACATCGCGCAGACGAGCGGCGCAGTAGCGGGACGGAGTAAGTAGATGGCAGGCCTCATGGAGCGACCGACGAGTGGTGTGACACCAACTGACGCCACTGCGGTGCAGCTCACACCAGAAAGTCAGGCGGTTGAGCAGATGCTCAGCACGCGCAGCCCACAGCGCCCACAGCGCACACCAACCTTCTATGTAGAGATTGACGGGAAGCAGCTTGAAGCGTTTGAGGGGCAGACCATCCTCGAAGTCTGCCGCGCAAACGGCATTGAAGTCCCAACGCTCTGTTACGACCCAAAGCTTCCTGGATTCGGCGCATGCCGCATGTGCGTGGTCGATGTTGAAGGGTGTGACTCACCACAGATCAGCTGTTCAGCAAAGGCGGAGCCGGCGGCAGTGATCGCAACGCAGACCGACCGACTTCGCGAGATTCGCCGCACCAACCTGGAACTCATCTTCAGTGATCACAATGCGTACTGTCTCCCACCGTGCCAGAACAAGTGCCCGAGTCACATCGACATTCCAGGATTCTTGAAGGCAAACGCCGAATCGCAGTTCCGCGAGTCGGCGCGCATCTTCAAGCGGACGATTCCATTCCCAAGCATCCTCGGACGCGTCTGCCCGGCTCCGTGTGAAGACCACTGTCGTCGTGACGAAGTTGACGAGGCGATCGCGATTCGCGACAGCCATCGCTACGCGGGCGATCAGGTGCTGAAGTCAATGTGGGATGAGAACATCGATCCACCGCTTCCATTTGAACTGCAGCCAAAAACTGGGAAGCGCGTTGCCGTGATTGGCTCTGGCCCCGCAGGTGCATCCGCCGCCTTCTACCTTCTGGTTGCCGGACACGATGTGACGATCTTCGAAAAAGATCCAGAGCCGGGCGGCATGCTTCGCTATGGAATTCCGCAGTACCGACTGCCAAAGATTGAAGTGCTGGACGGTGAGTACCAGTCAATCACGCGACTCGGCGGCCGCTTCGAGTGCGGGAAGATGCTGGGTCGTGACTTCACCACCGCCGATCTAAAGGCACAAGGGTACGACGCGGTGATCGTGGCGATCGGCTGTTATGACACGAACGACCTCGGCATTCCGGGCGAAGACGCCGAAGGCGTGATCGACGGACTTGACTATCTGCACACGGCCGCACTCGGGCTTGAGTATCCAAACCACGAAGGGAGTCGCGTGGTCGTGGTCGGCGGCGGCTACACCTCAATGGACTGCTCGCGTACCAGCATTCGCCTCGGCGCCAAGGAGGTCACGCTCGTCTACCGCCGCGACATGAAGGACATGCCAGCGGCAGACGAAGTTCACGAGATGATCGAAGAGGGGGCTCGCGCCATCTTCCAGGC
>CAXRAV010000110.1:0-8998 GCA_964228585.1 Candidatus Limnocylindrus sp.
GGTTGCCTTCATTAGTGAAGCGGAACGACGGCCCCTCTTGGCCGCGTTTGACGCGTGGGTTGGGGAGCGATTCGCCAGGGAGGGGGACTCAGTGAACCGCACGGGAAACCTGAGCGCAAATCAGCAGAGAATCAGGCACAATGCGCCCAGTGGCTAGCACTGTGCTGGCCCGCTGAGGCCTACGCGCCTTGGCCAAAGAAATAGCGGAGGGCTCCAAAGAGATGAAGACGCGAATGCTCGCGCTCCTCACCGTTCTCGGGCTCGTCGTGACCGCCTGTGGCGGTTCGACTGAGTCACCATCCGCCTCTGTTGACGCCGGCAAAGGCGACTACAAGGCGTGCCTCGCACTCGACGTGGGCGGCATTGGTGACAAGAGCTTCAATGACTCGGCATACGAGGGACTGCTCGAAGCAGAGGCCGCTGGGTACGACACCCAGTACAGCGAAGCGAAGACTGGCGCGGATTACGCAGCCAACATCCAGCTTCTGATCGAGGAGGGATGCCAAAGCATCATCGTAGTCGGCTTCAGCCAGGGTGAGGCCGTCGTGGCCGCGACCACTGCAAATCCGGATAGTGCGTGTGCATGGGTCGACTCGACCTGGGCGGATGCAAACATCCCAGCGAACTTCACCGGACTTGACTTCCAGATCGACCAGGGTTCGATGCTCGCGAGCTACCTCGCAGCAACCATCTCAGGGTCAAAGAAGCTCGGTGTCTTCGGTGGTCAGCCATTCGCAGGCGTTACGCGCTTCATGGACGGCTGGGTCGCTGGCGCGAACTATTACGCAGAAGAGACCGGCACCGCGGTCGAAGTGCTCGGTTGGGATGCGGTCGCTCAGAACGGCACGTTCGCCCCGAGTGACAATCCTTGGGGAAACAAGGAGTTCGGCAAGTCGACCGCCGAGCAGTTCATGAGCCAGGGAGCTGACGTTGTGCATCCAGTCGCCGGACAGACCGGTGAGGGGACGTACGAGGCGATGCTCGCAGCGGGCAAGTACTCGGTCGGCGTAGACGCTGACCAGTGCCTCACACTTCCTGACTACTGCGGAACGCTCCTCACATCGGCGATGAAGCTGATTGGGCCAGTTGTGTTCGCAACGATCGAAAAGAACTACGCGGGTGACCTTGGTGGTGAGAACCTCACGGGTACGCTCGAGAACGGCGGCGTAGGCATTGCTCCGCTGGACCGCACTGAGGCAGCCTGGACGGCAGCGTTCGGCAGCCTTGTGACTGCGGATGTCATCGCGAAGGTCGAAGCCCTCAAGGCCAAGATCATCAGTGGTGAAGTGAAGGTTTCGGACTACTTCACGAGCAAGTAGTAATCCAACTGCTGCCGTCAAGCAGCAGTTGTGCGGCGAACGGCCCCGGCGGAAACTCCGCCGGGGCCGAACGCGGCAAACTCCCTATCGGCAATTCGTCGAGACAAACAGAGAGATTGGAGCACAGGTTGTCGTTGCGCTTGGAGCTTCGGGAGATCACAAAGCAGTTTCCTGGTGTGCTCGCGAACGATCACGTCTCGATTCAAGTTGAGCGAGGGAAAGTCCTTGGGCTGCTCGGTGAAAATGGAGCTGGCAAGTCGACCTTGATGAACATTCTCTCGGGCATCTATCGGCCCGATAGCGGCAGCATCGTCGTGGACGGTGAGGTGCGCGTATTCAAAGATCCAGCCGAGGCGATCGCCGCTGGGATCGGGATGGTCCACCAGCACTTCATGCTTGTTCCGGTCTTCGACGTCGTCGAGTCGGTTGCGCTCGGGGCAGAAACATCTCGAGGAATCCTCGGCACCTTCGATCGCGCTACGGCTCGTGCGAAGATCGTTGAACTGTCAAAGAGATACGGGCTGAGTGTGGACCCTGACGCCAAGATCGAGTCGCTTCCTGTCGGTGTACGGCAGCGTGTGGAGATCTTGAAGGCGCTCTACCGCCAAAGCGACGTGCTTGTACTGGATGAGCCTTCTGCGGTGCTCACCCCACAGGAGACAGGCGAGCTGTTCGACATC
Organism: Candidatus Limnocylindrus sp.; assembly: GCA_964228585.1. Classification (GTDB taxonomy): domain Bacteria; phylum Chloroflexota; class Limnocylindria; order Limnocylindrales; family Limnocylindraceae; genus Limnocylindrus. Next base: position 2,000 of record CAXRAV010000110.1, read on the forward strand.
ATTCGAGGACTGGCGAAAGCTGGGACCTCAGTCATCTTCATCACGCATAAGCTCCACGAAGTGCTCGAGGTCGCAGACACCATCACGGTCCTTCGCCGGGGAAAGGTGGTGGATACGGTCAAGCCGAAAGACGCCGATCCGAAGCGCCTCGCCGAGATGATGGTCGGCCGAGAGGTGCAGCTGACCGTTGAGCGTAGCGCGGCAAAAGTCGGGTCAGTGGCGCTCAGTCTGGAGAAAGTCACCGTGCTCAACTCCGCGGGTGAGGTCGCGGTCTCCAACGTAGATCTCGAGATTCGTGCCGGGGAGATCGTCGCGGTCGCTGGGGTGCAGGGCAACGGTCAGACGGAACTGGTCGAAGCAATCACGGGCCTACGCCCGGTCGACAGCGGCGAGATGACTCTGAACGGCACGAGCATCGTCGGGGCGACCCCGAGAGCGATCGCTGATGCCGGCGTAGCCCACATCCCTGAAGATCGAAGTCGCGACGGGATGATCAAGGGGATGACTGTGGCGGAGAACCTGATGCTGAACTCGTATCATCGGTCGCCCAACAGCTCGGGAATCACTCTGAACCGAGAGGCAATCGAATCGGCAGCCGAGAAGATTGTCAAGGACTTCGACGTACGGACGCCATCCATTCACACGGACATCGCCAGCCTCTCGGGAGGCAACCAGCAGAAGGTCATCGTGGGCCGTGAATTCTCTCGTGCCGTGACGCTCGTTGTTGCAGCACAGCCGACACGAGGTCTAGACGTCGGCTCAATTGAGTACATCCACAAACGGATCGTCGAACAGCGCGATGCTGGAGCCGCGGTTCTGATTGTGAGCACTGAGCTCGACGAGGTGCTGGCTCTCGGAGATCGGATCGCCGTGATGTTCGAAGGTCGCATTGTGGGCGTGCTATCTGCGAAAGAAGCAACACGTGAGCGAGTAGGTTTACTCATGGGAGGCGCAGCGGTATGAGGCGAGTTAGGACGCTCTTGTCCGCCGTACGACTCCCAGCCCTGTCGATCCTTGTCGCGCTTCTCGTCGGCGGCGTCGTGATCATCTTGAGTGACCTCGAGGTGCTCGCAATGATCCCGACGAATCCCGTAGGCGCACTCGGCGAGGGTATCGGGCGCGTTGGCGCGGCGTACTCCGCACTCCTCCGTGGTGCGTTTGGCAACCCGGAGCGAATCGCGGAGGCGATTTCGTCGGGAGATCCCGCCGAACTCGCACGCGCCGCACGTCCGATCACCGAAAGCCTGTTGAAGTCGATCCCCCTGATGTTTGTTGGGCTCGGTGTTTCGGTCGCATTCCGATCGGGCGTGTTCAACATCGGAGGGGAAGGCCAGTTCCTGATGGGAGGACTCGGTGCGACCACCGCGGCGATCGTGCTCGGCGGCGCTGGGCTTCCAGCTCCGATCGTGATTGTTGGGACCATTGCTGCTGGCGCCCTTCTCGGCGCAACATGGGGCTTCATCCCCGGCTTCCTTAAAGTTCGTGCCGGATCGAGTGAGGTGATCACGACCATCATGCTCAACTACATCGCGGGCCTCTTTATCTTCTTCCTCCTGTCGAACTGGACGCTGATACAGCGAGAAGACGGAACACAGCCGATCTCCAAGGCCCTCGCGGATTACATCGTGATCCCAGGTATCCTGCCGATCCCAGAGCTGCGGCTCCACCTTGGATTCCTTGTCGCCCTCGCAGCCGCCGCCGTCGTGAGTTGGTTCCTTTTCCGCACCACCCGAGGGTTTGAGTTGCGTGCAGCTGGACTGAACTTGGATGCTGCACGCTATGCGGGAATGGGCGCGTCAACCTCGATCATGGCGGCGATGGCCATCTCCGGAGCACTCGCTGGCATGGGCGGAGCCTTCGAGGTCACAGGAACGATCAAGCAGTTCTCGACGGTAGTCTCTGGTGGGGTTGGATTCACCGCCATCGCGATTGCATTGGTAGGAGGAACGCGCCCCAGCGGTGTTGTCGCAACCGCGTTGGTCTTCGGCGCACTGCGTAACGGTGGCGGCTTAATGGGCCTAGAAACTTCGATTCCGATCGATCTCCTCTTCTTCATCCAGGCGCTGGTGATCATGTTCATTGCGGCTCCGAATCTCACGGCACGCATCATTCGTATGCCGTTCAGGCGCAAGGGGAAGGCGGTGGCTGCATGAGTGCTCCGAAGAAAGTTGCGACATCCTTAGTTCCCACGATGGGCGCCGAGGAGCTTAAGGCGCTCCGAGGCTCACGCATTCGTGCGGCATTGTTTGCAATCTTTGCAATCGGCGCGTTTGCCGCCGCTTCGGTCAATGGCTCCACGGTGGCGAATCTCTCGCTTTGGTTGGATACGATCGGCGGGACCGACGCGCTGATTTCGTTTCCAGTCTCGATCGTCTGGATCGCCGCGGGCCTCATACTCGGCGCGGTCGCCGCAGCTCAGTACCGTAGAGGCGGAAGTTACCGATGGAGAATCGGTTTTGCCGTTGCTGCTCCATTCCTCGTCTTGGCCATCTTTACAACGCTTCTCTCAGGAACACCTGCGAACTTGACGGTACTCTTCACGGGAACTTTCAACTATGCAGGGCCTGTTGCAATCGGCGCCTTAGCTGGGATCATTTCTGAGCGAAGCGGCGTGCTGAACATTGCGATCGAAGGAAAGTTCCTTCTTGGTGCGCTCGCGGGCGCTGTAGCCTCGAGCATCTTCGGGGTTGCGATTGCTGGGCCGGTCGCTGGTGCCGTGCTTGGAGGTCTCGTAGGGCTCCTGCTCGCCGTTCTCGGCCTGCGCTACAAGGTTGACCAGATCGTCGCTGGCACCGTGATCAATCTGGGAGCCGCGGGCATCACCACGTTCATCTACCTTCGGGTGCTCCAAGTGCACAGCGAGTTCAACAATCCCGTGAGCATTCTCCCCGTGAAGATTCCTGTCCTCGGTGATATCCCGATCATCGGGAACATCTTCTTCACGTTGAGCCCATATGCGTACGCGGCCGTGATCCTCATCGCCTTCTTCACCTACATGCTGTTCCGCACGCGGTGGGGACTTCGGTTGCGTGCGAGCGGTGAGATGCCTGCTGCGGCTGGAACCGTCGGCGTTGATGTGATGAAGCTGCGGTACCGCGCCATGATCCTCGCGGGAGCACTTGCTGGATTCGCCGGCTCATATCTCGCACTCGGCGGTACGGGTGGCTTCGGAATGGGCATCTCGGCTGGGCGCGGATTCATTGCGCTTGCGGCGCTTATTTTTGGAGCCTGGAAGCCGTGGAACGCGCTCGGTGCGGCGTTGATCTTCGGGTTCGCTGAGGCAGCCTCTACGTTGCTTTCGATTCTTGGCGTTGGCCTGCCTCCGCAGGTTCTCCTTGCGGTGCCCTACGTGATGACGATCATCGTGGTCGCTGGACTTATCGGGCGAGTTCGCGGTCCGGCATCTGCTGGTCGGCCGTATGAACAGGGGTAGCAACCTCTGTGTGATGGGTGCGCGGCAGTGAGCGGAGAGAACCCGCGCATCGGTTGGCCCACATTCCATCACGCGAATCTCACCCCGAGAACGGCTCCAGTTGGGACCGTTGCGGCACCGTTGCCCATCATCGTGGACAGCGATCCAGGGCTTGACGATGCGCTTGCAATCGCTCTCGCAGTTGTGCGGCCTGAGTTGCAACTGCTTGCGGTCACTAGCGTGGGCGGCAACGCAGATGTTCATCACTGCACGGAGAACGCGCTGCGTCTGCTTCACCTTTACGGTGCCGATGACATTCCCGTTGCAGAAGGCGCAGTTGGCCCGCTGACCGGACCGCTAGAACGGGCCACCGAAGTGCACGGAGAGAGCGGTCTCGGCAAGACGAGGCTGCAAGCAGCACGTCGCACAGCCGACCCCGAGGGCGCGGTTGCACTGATGGCGCGACTCCTTGCAGCCTCTCCGGTTCCGGTCGCCCTGGTTCCGATTGGACCTCTGACCAACATCGCGCTTTTGATTCGAAGCTTTCCGCATCTCGCACCCAAGATTGCGCACATCTGCCTCATGGGTGGATCTGTGGGCGAAGGAAACTCGTCGGCATCTGCGGAGTTCAACATCTACGCCGATCCGACGGCGGCAGAAGTGGTCTTCAACAGCGGACTTCCGATCACCATGATCGGTCTGGACGTGACGCACCACGCGATCCTCGACAGAACGATCCTCACGCGCCTTCGAGCACTCCCTGGCGCGTCCGCGAAGACAGCCGCGGAACTGTTGGAATTTGCCTTTGAGCGATCGGCTGCCTGGGGACAGGGGGAGAAGATGGCGATTCATGACGCAGTTGCTGTGCTGCACCTTGCAATCCCTGATCTGGTCGGAGTTGCGCGGTACCACGTGACCGTCGATGCAACGTCTGGCCCAGCACGTGGGAGGACGATAGGAGACGCGAATCCCTATCGTCTTTCGCGTGATGGCCGCGCCGGGAACTGCGATGTCGGCCTGACGATCGACCCCGTCCGATTCTCGGACATCATGGTGGAGGCATTCGCGCAACTGCCTTAGGCGCGCGAGCCTCTAGCCTGATCGATCGCGCAGTGCGTTGAGGATTCCAGGTATTGCGCTCGCAATCTCGCGTTCCGTCTCCTCATATGCGTTGATCGGTCGACTCCAAGGGTCCGCGAGGTCGAGACCGGTCGATTCCGGATCAAAGTCGCGAATGAGGCGAACTTCGGCGCGTCGATTGCCGCTTGCGACGAGCCCACGCGCTTCGCGCAAGTTCCAGCGATCTGCGGCAAGTATGAGGTCCTGCTGATCAGCCAGTGCGATCGTCAACTGACGGGCGCGGTGCCCCGTCCGCAGGCCGCGCCGCGCAAGAAGCGCTGCGCTGTGTTCATGCATTCCTTCGCCTTCGTGCTCGTTGGAGGTGCCTGCACTGCTCACGCGCACTCGCCCAGCCAGTGCGGGATCATTGGCGATGGCCGCCTCGAGGAGCACCTCCGCAAGCGGTGAACGGCAGATATTGCCGTGGCAGAGGACGAGGACGCTAATCATGCTGCGAGCCTACCTGAGCCACTCAGAGCGGCAAGTCAGGGGTACTGCGCTGCAGGCGTGGGTTCGGTATCCTTGACGGAGCGCGAGGCGGGGTAGCTCACCGGTAGAGCAGGGGATTCATAAGCCCTTGGTAGCAGGTTCGATTCCTGCCCTCGCTACCAGCGCCACGAAGGTTAGAGAGCAGAGGAGGTCCACGTGATCCCGAAGTCCCTCCGTAATGGTGCCGTGATGCTGATGCTCCTATTGGGCACGGTGTTGCTCCTTGGGAGCGTCCTGCTTTCGCCAACCCCCGCGCCGAGCAAGGACTACTCCGCCTTCTTGAGCGACGTCAAGAGCGGTCGCGTCGACGCGGTTGTTCAGCAGGACCAGACGCTCACCATCACGCTGAAGGGGTCGCCGCCTGAAAACTATCAGGTGCAGGTACCGACGCAGTTGACAGATGTCTACAACGATCTGCTTGCCGCGGCCTCAGCAGGCGGGCAGAGTGCCGAGAGCATCACGTTCGGCGCAAAAGCGCCCGATGACTCGGGGCAACTCTTCAGTCTGCTGATCAGCGCGCTCTTGCCTGTGCTGTTGATCGGCGGACTCTTCATCTTCATGATGCGCAGTGCGCAAGGACAGAACAATCAGGCGATGAGCTTCGGTAAGAGCAAGGCGAAGATGTTCGTGGCGAACAAGACGCCAGTTACGTTTGCTGAAGTCGCAGGTGTTGAAGAGGCGAAAGCCGAACTCGCTGAGGTCGTAGAATTCCTTAAGTTCCCAGAGCGCTTCGAAGCGCTCGGCGCGAAGATCCCGAAGGGCGTCCTCCTGATCGGATCGCCGGGAACAGGGAAGACCCTCCTCGCTCGCGCCGTTGCTGGCGAGGCGGGAGTGCCATTCTTCAGCATCTCTGGCTCCGAATTTGTTGAGATGTTCGTCGGCGTCGGTGCGTCACGCGTGCGTGATCTCTTCGATCAGGCGAAGCGGAACTCGCCATGCATCGTCTTCATCGATGAAATCGATGCCGTGGGTCGACAGCGCGGCGCGGGACTCGGTGGCTCACACGACGAGCGTGAGCAGACGCTGAACCAGATCTTGGTGGAGATGGACGGATTTGAGACGGGAACCAACATCATCATCATTGCGGCAACCAACCGCCCCGACGTACTTGATCCCGCACTGCTACGCCCTGGTCGATTTGATCGTCAGGTGATCCTTGATCGCCCTGACCTGAAGGGACGCCTCGCCATCTTGAAGGTGCACGTGAAGGGGAAGCCGCTCGACAAGACAGTCAACCTTGAAGAGATCGCTCGCCGTTCGCCAGGATTCTCTGGTGCCGACCTTGCGAACCTCATGAACGAAGCGGCAATCCTCGCTGCGCGTCGCAGTAAGCGCGTGGTTGGCATGGATGAGTTTGCCGAAGCGCTGGATCGCGTCATGGCTGGCCCACAGCGGAAGAGCCGCCTTATCACTGAGCCTGAGAAGCAGATCATCGCGTATCACGAAGGTGGCCATGCGGTGGTAGGACGCATTCTTGAGAAGTGCGATCCGGTGAGCAAGGTGACGATCATCAGCCGTGGCATGGCGCTCGGATACACGATGAACCTGCCAACCGAAGACCGCTACCTACAGAGCAAGAGCGAGTTTGAAGACAAGATTGCGGCGATGCTTGGCGGCAACGTTGCGGAGCAGCTCGTGTTTGGCGACACAACGACCGGCGCGTCCAATGACATTGAGAAGGCGACCGATCTTGCCCGCAAGATGGTGACGCGATTCGGCATGTCTGAGAAGCTCGGGACGGTTACGCTCGGCCGTCAAGACGAGATGATCTTCCTTGGCCGTGAGATGTCGGAGCAGAAGAACTACTCCGATGCGGTTGCCAAGCAGATTGACGAAGAGGTACGTGCGATCATTGATCGAGGTGCAGCACGTGCGCGCGAGGTGCTGACGAAGCATCGTGATCGCCTTGATGCGTTGGCGGCGAAGTTGATCTCGGAAGAGACGGTAGAGGGCGAGGCGTTTGAGACGCTCTTCGCCGA
>CAXRAV010000111.1:0-2778 GCA_964228585.1 Candidatus Limnocylindrus sp.
CGAAGCGGTATGCATCGGCCCTGCGGACGCCAAGGGGAGCTACCTCTCCGCACCCGCAATCATCTCCGCGGCACTTGCTACCGGCTGCGACGCCATTCACCCGGGCTACGGCTTCCTCTCCGAGAACGCCGCCTTCGCCGAAGCGGTCGCGGCGCACAAACTGACGTTTATTGGTCCATCCGCGCCGATCCTTGAGAAGTTCCACTCCAAGGCGGCCACGCGGGCACTCCTCGCGAAGCACGGCCTCCCAACGATCCCAGGCTCCGAAGGCGTGGTTGCGGATGAGGCGGCGGCGCTGGTTGCGGCGAAGAAGATTGGCTACCCAGTCATCCTGAAGGCATCCGCTGGTGGCGGCGGACGCGGCATGCGGGTCGCCCAGAACGAAGCGGACCTGAGCAAGAACTTCTCACTCTGCGTACAAGAGGCTCAGGCGGCGTTCGGCGATGGATCCATCTACCTCGAGAAGTATCTGAGTGCCACGCACCATGTCGAGGTGCAGATTGCCGTCGATCATGAAGGGACGGCGCTCCACTTCGGCGAGCGCGACTGTTCGCTGCAGCGTCGCCATCAGAAGCTCGTTGAAGAGTCACCATCGACAGCGCTCACTCCGCGCGTGCGTGAGGAGTTCCTGGCGCGCGCGGCGAAGGCGATCGGCGCCGCGGGCTATCAGAACGTGGGGACGTTGGAGTTCCTCGTTGGACCTGACGGGAAGCCGTACTTCATTGAGATCAACTGCCGCATCCAGGTGGAGCATCCGGTCACGGAAGTGGTGACGGGCGTTGACCTTGTGGCGCTGCAGATCGCACTTGCGGGCGGCGCCAAGATGCCAATGAAGCAGTCGGAGATTCAAGCGCGCGGTCACGCCATTGAGTTCCGCATCACGGCAGAAGATCCGGCGCAGAACTTTCAGCCGCAGGCGGGTGAGATCAGCGCCTATCGCTCACCGAGCGGCCCTTGGGTGCGATTCGATTCGCATCTCTATGCGGGCTACGAAGTTCCCCCGTACTACGACAGCCTTCTCGGCAAGCTGATCGTCTGGGGCGCCACACGCGCAGAGGCGATCGCGCGCTCTCGCGCCGCGCTGCACGAGCTGGAGATCGAAGGCGTGGCGACCACGCGTGACTTCTTCCTCGGCCTCCTTGAGAGCCCCGCATTCTTGAGTGGCGCCGTGACCACGAGCATGCTCGATGACGTGGGGACCGCCGCCATCCTCGCCGCGATCCCTCGCCGACCTGGCGAGCCTGTTCCAGCACGACAAGTGGCTCAGTAGAGTGGAGCGACGATGAGTGATGCCCTCCTAAACCAGCAGCAGATTGAGGCGCTGATCCCGCACCGTGCGCCGTTCCTCTTGCTGAGCCGCGTCGTTGCTGAAGATCGCGCCGAGCAGACGCTGGTGGCGGAGCTCGACGTGCGCGCCGATGCCTTCTGGGTGCCCGGCCACTTCCCCGCACCGATCGGCCCGATCATGCCCGGCGTGCTCCAGGTGGAGGCACTCGCGCAGGCGATGGCCGTCTACGTGGCGCGCACCGAAGGGATGGGGAGCCGCCTCGGCGTGTTCGCGAAGATCGAAGCCTGCCGCTTCACGCGAATGGTCACCCCTGGCGAAACACTGCGCCTTGAGATCCAGATGCAGAAGCTCGGCTCGCGCATGGGGAGCGCGATCGGCACCGCCTCTGTGAACGGAGAGGCCGCCTGCACCGCAACGATCACCTTTGTCATTCCATCGGAGAGCGCACTCCCGCACCCACCTGGGTCAACCTCGGCATAGCGAAGGAGCACCAATGAAGCGCGTCGTTGTCATCTCAGACATTCACGGCAATCTCGCCGCACTCGAAGCGATCGTGGCGAAACTCGGAGCACTCAAGCCAGATCAGGTCGCGATCCTCGGCGATCACGCGCTCTTTGGCCCGAAGCCAACCGAAACGATCGATCTTATTCGCAAGCTGCAGTCGAACGGCGCACTGGTCACCGCGGGGACGGGCGATATTGCCGTTGCAGATCTCGACTACGCCGCAAGCTTCCCGAGCCTCGCTGGCGGACTGCCGCCCGGGCTGAAGGCGGCGGTGGAGTGGGCCTCTGACGAACTCGACGACGATCGCATCGAGTGGCTCCGTTCACTCCCAACCGAGCGTCGCCTCCGCTACGGCGAGATCAGCGTCACCTTCTGCCACGCCTCACCAGGTTCACGCACGATCCCGTTGAGTGCCGACCTTGATCCATCCACCACGTTGGAGCTGATCGGACAGACGGATGCGCGACTCGTCTGCGTCGGCTTCACGCACCAGGCGCGCGTCAAAGATTACGGCTGGAAGGTGCTCGTGGATGCCGGATCTGCTGGGCTTCCATATGACGGTGAAGCATCTGCCGCATTCGCGGTGATCGACATTGATCCAGAGGCGGCCACGATCAGCGCAGAGATTCACCGTGCAACGTATGACACGGATGCGGTCAGCGATGCGATCACCGCGCGCGGGCTTGCGGGCGATGCGTATCGCGCGGCAACGGTGCGCACGGGGAAGATGGTGCGATGAGCGACGCGCATCGCGTCGTCGTCACGGGGATGGGGGCGGTTTCCCCACTCGGTCGCGGCGTGGACGCGCTCTGGAGCGGTCTCCTCGCGGGACGCTCAGGCATTCGCCGACTCGAAGGACTCGACCTCACTGGACAAGAGGTGGACTTTGGTGGACAGGTGCCGAACTTCGACCCTTCTGACATCCTTTTGGCAAAACAGAACACACGACTCGATCGCTTCGCACATTTTGCAATTGCAGCCTCAGT
>CAXRAV010000112.1:0-16858 GCA_964228585.1 Candidatus Limnocylindrus sp.
GGGTGATCGGTAAGGATCTCAAGGCGGAGTGTGCCGTCAAGCCCGCGCGTTCCACGAACCTGCGCAACGCGCAGATCGCGAACGGCGTCAGCCGATTTCGAGGACGTAGTTCTCTCCGGTTCGATTGGAGATCACCTTGAGTAGGCTGCGCATTGCCTTTGCGATGCTTCCGTTTCGGCCAATGACGCGACCCATGTCGTCCTCATCAACAATGAGGCGGAGGACAACCGCGTCGCCATCCTCTTCCACCTCAACGCTCACCCCATCAGGATTATCTGCAAGTGACTTCGCGACATAGGCGACAAGCTCTGCTGCTGGCACTTATGCCTCCTCTGCTGGTGCTTCTGTCGGAGCTTCAGCGGCCGTCTCGACAGCTGCTACGGGAGTCGCATCTGCAGCTGCATCCGCTGCCTCTTCAGTGGCGACCTCCGCCGCCGCTTCCGCGGCGAGTTCTGTCGGTGCCTCTGGTGCAGCTTCAACAACAACCGTTGGCTCTTCAACCACTGGTCGAGTCCCAGGGGCGGTATAGCCCTTCTCTGCAGCCTTCGGACCTGTCTTTCCGCCAAAAGATGCTCCGCCAGCGCGTGCCTTCGCAATCAGCTTGCCCACAACTTCAGATGGCTGCGCACCTTTCGAAATCCATGCATCCACCTTCGGTAGATCAAGGACGAGCGTTGCTGGCTCTGTGCGGGGGTTGTAGTGCCCGAGGGTTTCCAGCGAACGCCCATCGCGCGCGCGGCGCCGGTCGGTCGCGACAACTCGATACGATGGCTGTCCTGTTGCCCCTACTCGTGTCAACCTGATTCGAACGCTCATCCGTGCATCTTCCTCCGTGAGCCTGGCGGTCGCCAGGCGAGTAACCCCGAAGCGGTGGGGTGTGTGTCTGGGGATAGTAGCCGCTCAGGGTGACCTGCGCATCAGGGGCGCCGCGACCTACCGCCTGCCCCCCTTGCGACGGGCCTTCTTCGCCTTCCGATCCTCCTTCGGGCGGATATACCCGCCAGCATGCTTCCCCGGAAGCCCTCCACCGCCACCAGCGAGTCGTGCAGGGTCAATCCCCCCCGTTCTTCGGATCAGGAGCCGCATCTCATCCAAGCGCTTGACCAGACGGTTCACCTCTTCAATCGCTCGGCCGGCCCCTGCAGCGATGCGGCGACGTCGAGGGATGGAGAGTAGCGATGGGTTCTCGCGCTCGGTCGGCGTCATGGAGAGGATGATCGCCTCCGCCCGCTTCAACTCCCCTGCCGCCACCGCCTCTTCAGCCTGGGCAGCTACACCCCCCATACCCGGAATCATCTTGACGATCTGTCCGATCGGTCCCATTGAGGACATCTGTCGCAACTGCTCGAGCAGATCGGAGAAGGTCATCTCGCCCTTCGGTGCGCCACTTCCGCTCTTTGTTGCAACGGGTGCGCGTGGATCACCACCAGCTTCGCGCACGATCTCTGCAAGCGTTGCCAGATCACCCATCTCGAGGATGCGGCCAGCGATGCGATCGGGATGGAAGCGCTCAAGGGCTTCAGGGCGCTCGCCTGTTCCAAGATAAAGGACGGGGATGCCGGCACCTCCCGCAATCGAGAGCGCTGCACCGCCACGAGCGTCGCCATCGAGCTTCGCCAAGATCAGGCCGGTCGGATCCGCCGCCTCCTTGAAGCCTTCAGCAACGCGAAGCGCCTGTTGTCCGGTTGCGGCGTCCAGCACAAGGATGCGCTCGCGCGGGCTCACCGCTGCACGTAAGTCAGCGAGCTCACGCATCAACTCCTCGTCTAGTGTGGTCCGTCCCGACGAGTCAATGATGAGGAGGTCGCGTCCAAGCTTCTTCGCCGATTCCAACGCACGGTGCCCGATTTCTGCCACTGAGGTGCCGATCGGTTCGCGGTGGACAGGGACGCCGATCGCTGCACCCAGCAGCGCGAGCTGCTCAGCCGCTGCGGGCCTCCGCGGATCTGCCGCAACGAGAAGTGGGCGTCGCCCATCACGAAGGAGGCGCAGTGCTAGTTTCGCGGCAGTTGTGGTCTTCCCAGCACCCTGGAGACCGAGAAGCAGGATGCTCGCCGTTCGCTCGCGCAAGTCAAGCTCTCGACCTGAGCCGCCAAGCGCCTCGGTCAGTGCCGCATGTACGATCACAACTAAACGATTTCCACTCCCTATGCCGCCGACCACCTTTTCGTCGTGGGCGCGGGTGCGCATTGACGCAATGAGTGAATCAGTAACTGAAAGCGCAACGTCAGCATCAATGAGCGCAGTGCGGATCTCCGCGAGACCCGCTTCGAGATCAGCCTCACTGATGCGGCCCCTTCCGCCAAGCCGTTGCAGTGAAGCGCGGAGCCTGCTTCCCAGCGCATCGAACATATGAGGAGTGTACGCTGCGCGAATGAAGAAGAGGGGTGGGGTCGCCGCGCAGCGTGCAGGGGTTAGCACCGCCGTTCGCCGTGATGTCCGCATCCTGATGGCGGCGCAATCCGCCTCCACGTTCGGGTCGTTCATCACGCGTGCAGCCCTTCCGCTGCTCGCAATCATCGGCCTTGGAATCTCTGCCGAAGAGGCCGCGTTCATCGCAGGGGTGGACCTTATTGCTGCGACGCTGGCGAGTCAGATTGCCGGCGTCTGGATTGATCGCCTCCCCCGTCGACCAGTGATGATCACCGCCGACCTCCTCCGCGCTCTGCTTCTTGCAAGCATCCCGATTGCTGCGTTCATGTCCGGCGGCGTGTCGCTCTTCCATCTCATCGTGGTGAGCGCTGCCAGCGGGGCGTGCAGTACCGCCTTTGATATCGCTGAGCGAAGCTATCTTGCTGGACTTGTTCCTACTCCCGATTTGCGCTCCGTGCTCGCCAAAGTTCTCGGAATCCGAGGCGCTGCAGAGTTCTTCGGTTTCGGGGTCGCAGGTCTCCTGGTCGGCAGTATTGGAGGTCCAGCCGCCATCGGCGTGGATGCGCTCACGTATGTTGCCTCCGCGCTCCTACTGACCACACTCCGCGTCAGAGAGCCGCGCCTGCCGAAAGCGACAGCGCGCCAGAGCTTTCTGGTGGAGGCAGAAGAGGGACTTCGACGCACGTGGGCAATCCCAATCTTGCGACCCCTGATCGCTTCAAGTGCAGCAATCGGTATCTATTTTGGCCTCTTCCGCTCGGCGTACATGATCTACGTCGTTCGAACGCTCGGTCTCAGCCCCGAAGTGGTCGGCTTCGTCATCGCAAGCGGCGGGATCGCGTCATTCGCTGGCGGGCTACTCACGGAGCGAATCTCACTCGCCCTCGGTACGGGTCGTGCGATCAGCGTGAGTTTGGTGATCGTAGGAATCGGACTTGCGCTCGTCCCTCTCGCACCAGGCGCTTCGCTTACCGGCATCGTGCTTCTTGTTGCACACCAGTTCCTCAGCGATGGCTTTGAAACCGTCTGGGAGGCGAACCAGGGTGCGATTCGCGGCCGTGTCCTCCCTGACCCACTACAGGGACGCGCCAACGCTGCGTTTGAAGGGGTAAGCCTTCTCGGGAGACTGACGGGTATCGTTGCCGGCGGGTTGATCGGCGGCTCTGTCGCTGGGAGCGGTGCGGCGCTCTACCTCGGCGCAGCTGCCTCCATCGCCGCCGGTGTTGTGATCGGGCTAACCAAACTGGGGCGCGTCCAGAAAATCAGCGAGCTCCCGCGCGCACTAGACCGCGTCGCCTAAGAGCCCGTCCACAAAGGCGTCTGCATCGAACGGGAGGAGGTCCCTCCCTCGCTCCCCCACGCCCACCCAGCGAACTGGGAGGCCGAGTTCCCGACGCACAGCCAGCGCAACGCCACCCCGCGCACCAGCGTCTAGCTTTGTGAGGATCACGCCATCTACACCTGCTGCGCGATTGAACCCGCTCGCCTGCGCCAGCCCGTTTTGTCCAGCCGTTGCGTCAATGACAAGAAGCACTTCAACGTCAGCGGTTGGTGCGAGCTTCTGAATCACTCGGCGCATCTTGGTGAGCTCATCCATGAGGCCAGTCTTGGTTTGCATCCGGCCAGCGGTATCAATGATCACCGGGTGCTGGCCTTTCGCGCTCGCCTGGGTCAATGCGTCGTGAATCGCCGCGGCAGGGTCGCCGCCAGGCTTCCCTTCCACAACTGGGACCCCTTCTCGCGTAGCGAGGAGACGCAGCTGATCAATTGCCGCTGCACGGAACGTATCCGCGGCGACAAGGACGGGCTGCAGCGACGCTGCCTTTGCACGTGCCGCGAGCTTTGCCGCTGACGTAGTCTTCCCAGCTCCATTCACGCCCACCAGAAGGATGACCTGCTGGCTGCTCGCTGGACTTGGTGCATCGCTCGGCAACTCCTCGCGCATTAGTTCCAGAAGTGCCATGCGCAACCGCTCACGGCCCGTGCCACCCTGAACCTCACGCGCGGCGCTAATCAGTCCTGCTGCGACGCCCGTTCCAGCATCGCTCTGGATGAGGGCACGCTCTAGTTCACTCCAATCGGGTTCGGGCGCGAGTGATCTGCGCAAGGCCTGCAGGATTCCACCGCCTGAAGGCGCGGCAGCGGCACTGATGCTCGCCTTCTCTTCGGTGGTGCTCTTTCGCCAAAAGGCGAGTTTCAACGTGCCGCCTCGCGCTCCGCTCGTGCTGCGTCAGCGATCCGCTTTGCCTCGTCAAGACGCAGGCCGAAGACGCGACTTGTCGCATCCTCTCCGGCAGTCACGCCCCAGAGGCTATCGGCAACCTCGACTGTGCCGCGGTTATGGGTAATCACCACCACTTGTGTGCGCTCACTGAGCTCACGGATCGCGTCACCAAATCGAGTGACGTTTGCCTCATCGAGGGCGGCGTCAACTTCGTCCAAGACCACAAACGGCAGTGGGCGCACAGCAAGCATTCCGAGCAGCAGCGCCACACCCGTGAGTGCGCGCTCACCGCCTGAAAGCAGCGAGAGTTGTTGTCGACGCTTAAGCGGCGGTCGGGCATCAATCTCGACACCGGGCCGGCGCACCCCCTCCTCTAATGTCAATCGCAGCTGAGCATCGCCGCCACCAAAGAGGAGCTGGAAGTTTGCAGCGAACGTTGTTTGAAGTGCGGTGAACTGCTCCGAGAAGGTGCTCTCAACGAGCTCGTCCAGTTCTGTCATGAGCGCGGACGCCTTGGCAATGGCACCGTCAAGATCTACCGTCTGTGCTTCAAGGCTCTCAAGTCGTTCACGAAGCTCGCGATGTTCGATCGCCACACTCGCTCCGGCAGCATCGAGCGGTCCAATCTTTCGGCGCAACCGCTCAAGAGCACGCACCTGCTCAGGGTCCGCGGGCTCGGCAGGAGTTCCGGATCGCTGTCCTTCGGAGCCCCAGTAATCGAGAAGTGCCGCAGCCTGTGCGCGTGCCACCTCATCTTGTGCCGAACGCTCCTCACTCGAGACCTCTTCGAGCTCGCTTTCTGGTGCACCCTCAGCTCGGGCTGAACGCAGCTCATCTGGGAGGCCCTTGGCGATTCGCGGATCTGTCGCGAGCCTGCGCCCGAATGCCACAAGGTCGCCCGCCAACTCTTCAATCAGGCGCTCGTACTCAAACTCAAGGCCTTGTGCGTCACGTTCGAGCGGTCGAAGCGCCTCATCAAGATCCGATTCGCGCTGGCGAAGCGAGCGCTTCCGCTCGTCGTCAGCCGCGCTCTCGCGCTCAATCGCCTCCTGCTGCTCAGCAAGTCGCTGGACCATCGCCTCGCGCTCAGCGACTGCGAGCTGGGCAGCATCTGAGCGTCCAAGGAGTTCAACGCGGTCTGCTTGCAATGCCGCGCTCCGCAACTCCAGTGCGCCGCGCTCTTCGGCGGCTCGTGCAATACGCGCGGAAGCGGCGGCGATACTGGCATCTCCGCGAGCACGTGCGAGCTCCCATGCACGGAGCGACTGTCGGTCGGCTTCAACGGCTTCGAGGATCGTTGATCGCCGTGCGGTTAGCTCTCGAATCCTCTCCTGCCACTCCTGCACCGCACTCCCTGATCCCGTCCTAGTGTGCGCACTTGCCTGAAGCTCATTTCGTCTCGCCGAGAGATCACGTAGCGTCTCCTCAAGCTTATGCAGACGTGAGTTTCGGTCTGCGGCCGTACGCGCTGCTGCGATCAGTTCGCGTTCGCTCTCTGCTCGAAGATCAGTGGCGCTCCGCAATGAACTTCGTGCGGAGAGATCTGCCGCTCGGTGACTGGCGGCGAGCGCCGTCGCGGCCGCCAGCGCAGTCTGCTCTCCGGAGGCATCGCTGCGCAGGGAGGCGGCGGCAGCGGTTCGCAGCTCAAGCTCCCGACCGAGCTTCGAAATCTCGGCATCTAGGAGCGCATCTTCTGGCTCAGTCTCGCGCGTTACCACACCACCAGCACGAATCACCGCACCGCCACGTGTCACGATCAAACCGCCGACCGGTAGGTCAGCAAGCGCGTCGAGCGCAGCGGCCACCGATGGCGCCACGGCCACGCCGCTCAACACCCGAGCTAACACCCCATCGGGATCGCTGACAATCTCAGCGCTGAGTGCTGGAAGCGTTGGATGTTCGGTGGCAAGTTTTCCCGCGGATCCTTCGATGAGAAGCGCACCCTGTTCATCATCGAGAAGCGACGCCCCGCTTCGGCTGACAATAAAACCACGTGCCAAAGCGCCCAGTGCTGCGAGCACCGCGCCGCGCCCTTCTTCACGGATTTCAACCCCGGCTAAGAGGCTTCTGCCGCCAATCGCGCGCGCGGAGCGCGCCAGAGCGCGCTCTTCCAACGCGCTTCGTCGCGCTTCGAGCGCACGGAGTCGACCTTCAATAGATGCACATTCGGCCTCAGCGGCGCGTGCAGCGCGGTCACGATCACCGACCACTGCTCGCAACGTTGCCTCTGCAGCCTCTGAAGCGCTCGCCTCCTCGGCGGCTCGCGTAGCCGCGTCGCTCGCCTGTCGATACACCGCCATTGCGGCGTCCCGTCGGGCCGTGGCTGCAACCAGCTCCTCCTCCGCGCGGGCGGCACGGAGCGTTTCAACCTCTGCTTCCATGCGCGCGATTCGAGCCTCCACCTCCGCCGCCTCTGAAGCTCGCGCCCGCTCTGCACGTGCGATTGACTCACCGCCACCAGCCGCGCCATCGTCGCTCTGCAGTGCGCGAAGTTCGCGACGTGCGCTCGCGAGGTCTGCGTCAAGCAGCTCGAGTGCCGCGGCCGCTTCGGCATCAGCCGCTGGGGCTGCCATCGCGCGGACTTGCTCGATGGCGAGAACTTCGCGCTCGGCCTCCGCTACCTCTGCATTCAGGCGTTCCGTATCACGGGCGATCGCCGCCGCCTCAGCATCTGACCGCGCTCGATTGCGCGCTGCAGTTTCGCGGGCAGATCGAGCGGACTCAAGCTCTCCTCGCGCCGCCTCAAGTGCGGCGCGCGCCTCAGCAAGGCGGAGGCGACGAGCGTTCGCCTCGCTGTCGGCGGAGCGGAGTGATTGACGCACCGAGCCAAGTTCCGCGCGAACTTCTGACAGCCGGCTGAGACTTGCTCCGCGTCGGGACACGAACCAGCTGGCGCGCGTAGCACCGAGTGTTGCAATGCGATCAACCGCTTCGGCGAGAAGTTCGTCGCGACCCGCCTCTTGACGCGCCAGTGCTGCAAGGCGGCGCTCTTGCGGTCGCAGCGCGGCAAGGATCTCTTCCACGCGCGCGCGATTCTCGGTTGCCTCTTTCATCTCTCCTTCAGCACGAGCGCGGCGGCGCTCGTGGCGAGCCGTCCCAGCGAACTCTTCAACGAGTGCCCGACGCTCTTCGGCGCGGAGGCTGAGTGCCTGGTCAACCGCGCCTTGCCCAATGAAGAGGAGACCATTCTCTGCAAGGCCAGCCCCATCGAGTAGTTCGTTGAGATCACGAAGCCGGATGCGCTCTCGGTTCAGCAGGTACTCTTGACCTCCGCCACGATCAGCGCGGCGTGCAATTTCAATCTCCGTGAAGGGAAGGTCAAAGAGCCCATCGTCGTTGGAGATGCTGAGCGATACCTCGGCGAGTCCGAGCTGGCGACGCTTCTCCGATCCGGCAAAGATCACCTCATCGACGCGCTTGGAACGAATTCCGCGCCCCGCTTCACCCAGTGCCCAGCGCAGCGCATCGACGATGTTTGACTTTCCACTGCCGTTTGGGCCAACGATGGCGGTGATCCCCGGAGTAAACGCGATCGTGGTCTTATCAGCGAACGTTTTGAAGCCACTGAGCCGGACCTCGCGCAGACGCAGCCGACTCATCGGACGGCCTCCATCGTGACACCGAGAAGATCAATTGCCGCCTCTGCAGCGGCGGCCTCTGCCGCCCTTCGACTCGGTCCGCTCCCCCGTGCAATCTCGTTCCCGTCGATTCGCACGGCGCACTCATAGACGCGCTCATGCTCTGGGCCGCTCGTTGCAATGATGTCGTAGCGCGGGAGCGATCCATTTCTCGCCTGCGTCCACTCTTGAAGTGCTGTCTTGATCCCTTTGCCGATAGAGGCACGCGGTGCTGCAATCTCTTGCGCGAGGTGTGTCAGCACGAATCGCTCTGCCTCCTCGTACCCGTGTGAAAGGTAGACGGCGCCGATGATCGCTTCGAGTGCTGCGGCAAGCGCGGCTGGACGCTGTGCGCCACCACGCTGCGCTTCACCTGCGCCGAGGAGGAGTGCGTCATCAAGGCGCATACGCTGTGCCACATCTGAAAGTCCGATCCGGCTCACGATGGACGCTCGACGCTCAGAGAGATCTCCTTCGCTCGCGCTCGGGTCTGCGTGATACAGCGCGGCACTCACCACTGCCCCAAGGAGGGCATCTCCGAGAAACTCCAGCCGCTCGTTGTCTTCGTGCGCACCGGACTGATGACGCCGTGATGGGTGCGTGAGTGCGAGACTGATGAGCTCCTCAGCGCCCGCAGGGATGCCGAGGCGCACCGCGAGTTGCGATGCGTGGTCAAGCGTGGAGTCTGCGGCCTGGCTCACGTTCGAAGGGGTGGCGCCAGGCGGCCATCGGGCCGCCGCACCTTACGCCTTCTTCTCGACGATCGCGTTGACCGCGTCTTCTACCGTCTTGATCTTGGTCAGCTCCTCGTCAGCAATCGTGACGCCAAACTTCTCCTCAAGACCCATGGCAAACTCCACGAGATCAAGCGAGTCCGCGTTGAGGTCTTCGATGAAGGCGGCGGTCATGGTGACCTTCTCCTTCTCCACCCCGAGCTGCTCGACGATGTAGCCCTGAAGTTCCTGGAAGATCTGGTCCTTATCACTCATCGGTCGCCCCTCCATCTCTCTCCGCTTTCGCGGTGCTTCCCTCCCGCTGAGCTGTGCCAAGGACACCGCTCACCAGTTTTCGTGCCGGCTCTCCGCTGTACGTGCGTGCCAGAGCCGTCCAGGCTGCGAGTGCCTCCGCAGGCGCCGCCGCGCGCGAGTGTACCACCTCGGCAAGGCCTGCTCGGAGGATTGTGCGGTCAATGTGGGTCATCGTAGCGAGGGGGAATGCAGGCGCAAGGCGGACCAGAGCAGCATCAATCAGGGGGCGTTGCGCTTCGACCAGCTCGATCAACGCACGTGCAGCGAGAAGCGGTTCGCCCTCAACTTCACCTGCATCTGCTCGCCGATTCAGGATTTCGCTCGCACTCCGCAGGCCAAACTCTGCCTCGTAGAGTGCGGTGAGGGCATCCCTCCGACCGACGGTTCGGATTCGGAGTGCTGCATCACGAGGCGCCGCTGGCACTCTCTTGCTTGGCATCTCAAGCGGGTGCTGGGCCACTGGGAAGACCGTCCGCCGCGACCGACGGGGCAGCGGCGAGAGCGTTAGCAATACGACCACTCACGCCCTCGCGCACCGCGCGAGCGGCGGTGCTACATGCGAAGGTGACCATCCGCTTCTTTGCGCGGCCGTGGGTGATCACCACGCTCCCCTTCACGCCGAGCAAGATCGCGCCGCCGATGCGCTCGTAATCAAGTTTCGCGCGGATGCGAGCGATTGCGGGACGCATCAAGATCGCAGCAATTGGACCGAATGGGATGCGTCGAAACTCTTGGCGGAACATGTCTGTGATCGTCGTGGTGACGCCTTCGACAAGCTTGATTGAAACGTTGCCGAGCACGGCGTCGCAAACCACGACATCCGCTTCGTCCGCTGCAAGATGACGCCCTTCAACGTTCCCAGTGAAATTCAAATCGGCCAAGTCAAGCAGCTCGGTAGCCTTCTGAATGCGCTGGTCCCCCTTCCCCTTCTCCTCCCCGATGGAAAGCAGTGCGACGCGTGGGTTCAAAACTCCAAGAACGTGCTCAGAGAAGATGCTTCCCATATGCGCGTACTGATAGAGATTCTCCGGCGTTGCATCGGGATTCGCCCCAACATCCAGCAAGACGAGTGGCTTCTCCCGTAGCAAGAACTGGACCGCGAGTGCGGGACGATCAACACCTGGAAGCCGCCCTAGCCGCAAGACAGCGGCAGCCATCCCTGCCCCTGTATGGCCAGCAGTGACCACCGCGTCAGCTTCGCCTTCGCGTACAAGGTTTGTTGCCACAAGGATGGATGCGCCCTTCCGCTCCCGGAGTGCCTGCGCAGGATGTTCGTCCATGCCGATCACATCTGGTCCGTGAACAATTCTGGCATTGGCGGGGAGTTCACCACCTGTGATCTGGAGAATGACTGACTCATCGCCTACGAGGATCAGTTCATCAGTCGGATTCTCGAGTGCCCAGGCGATACCGCCAGGTACAACTTCGGTTGCACCGTGATCGCCGCCCATTGCATCAAGTGCAAGGCGGACGCGGCCTAACGGCGCGGCCATGGGTGAACTAGGCGTCAGTTGGTTCCGTGTCCGGCGCTTGGCGCCGGATCACTTCGCGGCCCCGATAGGTGCCGCACGCGAGGCAGGCGTGGTGTGCTCGCTTGGTCGCGCCACACTGCGCGCAGCGGTCCATCGCCGGGAGGGTCAACGCGTGATGCGCGCGACGATCTCCTTGACGAGACTTCGATGCCTTTCGCTTTGGTACGCCCATCGCTGATGAACCTCGCTGCTACGCCCCGCACGGGGGTTGGACTTGGAGAGCGAAGCCTACCCGATCCGAGCCCCCTCGTCGCGCTTCGGTGAGCGCTCGGCTGAGGATCGCTCTGCTGGGATCAGCCCTTGACCCCTGGATCCTCACCCCTTGGCGCTAGGAGGCTACCCAGGGCGGCCAGGCGTGGGTCTAGTTCCCGTTTTGGGCACTCTTCGGTCTGGTGTGGGGCACCGCAGTGCCCACATCGCTCTGGGCAGAGGGGGTCACAGTGCAGAACCAGCCGACGAACAAGGTCGAGGCCCTCGACGGCAAAGCGCCCAAGGTCGACCGAGTTGCCACGGCCGAGTCGCTCCCCTTCACCCTGGGAGTGGCGCTCTTCAAGAATCTCCTCATCGATGCGTGTTTCAAGGGCCGCGCGTGCTGGGCTCAGACATCGAGCGCACACCCCCTCTTGCACGCCACGAACCTGTGCGATCAACCGCACCCCACGATTCGTGCGATCGACTCGCGCCTGAGCGGTTGTGTGGATCAACTCTCCTTCCGACGCACTTGTCAGGGTGAATTCAGGCACGTCAAAACTCGCACCTGGGAGCTCTGCGAGCAACGGGGAGCAGTCAATGAGATAGAGCGCAGGCATCGCGCCGTCAGTAACGTTTGTCGTCGCGTTGAGGTCGCTCATCCGTTGGCGTCGGCGTGGCGTCGCGCCGCTGCAGTCAACACAGGGATCACTCCTTCTGGGACGAGTCGGTCGAGTGGGCCACCGTATCGCGCGATCTCACGTACAAGTCGGCTAGAAGTTGACGCATGCTCGGGAGCTGTCATGAGGAAGAGCGTTTCAATGGATGGTGCGAGGAGTCGATTTGCATGGGCCATGCGCAGCTCTGCCTCAAAGTCCGATCCGGCGCGAAGGCCACGGATGATCACGCTCGCCTTCGCCTCTTCTGCAATACGCACCGCAAGGTTGGACGCAGCGCGGATCTCTATCCTCGCCACATCTGCACCGAGTTCCACGGCGATGACTGAGCGAAGCAGTGCTTCGCGCTCCGCAAGGGTGAGGAGCGCCTCTTTCGTTGCGTTCGGCAAGATCGCGACGACAAGTCGATCAACCACATGAAGGCTCCGTCGAATCAAATCAATATGGCCAAACGTAACCGGATCAAAGCTTCCTGGATAAAGGCCGACGCGATCGCTCATCTCAACTCCTCCGCCCTCTCATGCTCGTAGAGAGCAATTGCTGTCTCACCGTACGTGAGGGCTCTCACTAATCGTAGTCCCCTTGGCGCAACTTGTGTCGTCTCGCCCTTTACCCGCCGTCCAGAGAGGACCAAAAGACCACCAATGGCGAGAGGGCTGGGGTGGTCAGCGATGAGATCGAGGATGCCACTGCGCAGGCGCACTTCGTCGTACGGTGGATCCGCGACGATGAGGTCAAAGGTAGCTCCGCGTGCACCAAGTGCGCGAAGCGACGCGAGTACCTCAGACGTCTGGATCTCCGTCTGGCCAGCAAGGCCGAGTGAAGCAACATTGCGACGAATGACGTCGGTGGCACGCCGAGAGATCTCTACGAAATGCACGTGTTGCGCGCCGCGACTGAGCGCCTCAAGGCCCGCCGCGCCACTCCCCGCACAAAGGTCAAGGACACGTGCAGCGGGGAGGCGCGGCTCAAGGATTGCAAAGAGCGCCTGCCGAACGCGGTCGGCAAACGGACGCGTCCCCTCCTCAGGCACCTCAAGAAGGCGTCCGCCGAGCGCTCCAGCAATGATGCGAATCTTCTGCGCCACCCTTCAATCCGCCCGCGAGAGTAGGACGGCGGTGGGCCATCCCCGAAGGTAGGACTCAATCAGAGGTCGTGAGGCGGGAAGGGGTCGGCCGATGGAGTCCAGAAGTCGGTCTGCCTCTGCGCGCGCCACGACCGCAAGCGCGCGGTCTTCGGCGCGCGAGAGAGCGGCGATCCGCAGAGGTGGCAGGCCGCTTTGATCGGTTCCGAGCACGTCCCCCTCTCCACGCAACTCAACATCGCGTTCGGCGAGGAGGAATCCGTCACGCGTGTTCTTGATCGCTTCAAGCCGGGCCCGCGCCACCTCATCCTCGCTATCGCTGACTAAGACACACCAACCTTCACTTCTGCCACGACCAACGCGACCGCGGAGCTGATGCAGCGTTGCGAGTCCAAATCGATCAGCACTCATGATCACCATCACGCTCGCGCGTGGAACATCAACGCCAACTTCAACGACAGTTGTTCCAACAACGACATCGACATCTCCACGGGCGAATCCGTCCATCACGCCGCTGCGCACCGCGGTTGACTGCCGTCCATGCACCACCGCAACGTTGAGGCCCGGTGCTGCTGCAGCGATTCGCTTCGCCTGCTCGACCACCCCCGCCTCTCCGGCCGCCTCAAGCGCATCGCCAGCAGTTTCAACACTTGGTTCTTCACCGGGATCCTCATCGCCGATTCGTGGCACCACAACAAAGGTTCCTCGCCCTGCGCCTGCCTCTGAGATGACAAAGCTCCACAGTCGTTCAAGCTCTGCACTACCACGGATTGCGGTTCGGATTGGTTGCCGACCAGCCGGGAGTTCACGTAGTTCCGATGAGGCAACATCAGCGTAGAGCAGCTGTGCGATCGTCCTTGGAATCGGGGTCGCAGTCATTAGCAGAAGGTGCGGCTCCCCCTCCCCTTTTGCAGTTAGCTGGGCTCGCTCCTCCACACCAAATCGATGTTGCTCGTCAACGATCACGAGTCCGAGTGACGCAAACTGCGTCGCTTCTGAGAAGAGCGCGTGGGTTCCAATGAGAAGGGCGGTGCTCCCATCTGCGGCTGCCGCGCGAACGTTGCGACGCTCTGCCGCAGAGAGGCTTCCAACAAGTAGGTCTACCCGGATCCCGAGTGGCGCGAAGATTTTCGTCGCGGTGGCAGCGTGCTGCCGTGCGAGGAGTTCAGTTGGCGCCAGCATCGCGCACTGAAGACCTGCACGGGCGACGGCAGCAGCCGCCACGAGTGCGACCGCCGTCTTCCCCGTACCTACATCGCCCTGCAAGAGGCGCAGCATTGGCTCACCAGCGGCGAGGTCCATCAAGATGGCATCGATCGCCGCTGACTGATCTGATGTCCATGACGCTGGCGCGGAGTCTCCCTCACGTCGAAGTCCGCTACGAATCGCCTCCTCAATCTCTGTGCGGTCACGCTGGGGGACCTTGATGGGTGGTGCCGCACCTTTCGCTCGACGGCGCCTCCGGCGAACAAGCGACAGCTGCACCGCGAGAAGTTCGTCAAAAGCGAGACGACGGAGTGCGGCATCTCGTCGTTCAAACTCACTCGGCCAGTGAGCCTCCGTCAGGGCGGCGGCGAGCGGCATCAGTTCGTGTCTGGTGCGAACATCGGCGGGAAGCGGATCTGCAAGCTCCGTACCGAATTGATCAATTAGTTGGCGTACCGCCGCACGAAGGCTGAGTGCCGTCACCCCCTTTGTCAGCCGATAGATCGGAACGATTCTTCCAGCATTGACACTCTCACCCCCTTCGAGCGCACTGAACTCTGGCGCTTCAAGCTGGGCCCGCCACCCAATCGCCTTCACGCGGCCGGAGGCGACGATCACAGCGCCTGGGTGGAGGCGACGTTCGATGAAGCGACGGCCGTACCAGACCGCTTCCACCACACCTCTTTCGTCGGCGAGTGTGGCGATCGTTCGTTGCACTCCTCGTCGCCAGGTCTTTTCGACGCGAACGTCAACAACCCGCACGCGGACCGTTGCAGGGTTTCCGCCTACAAGTTCAGCTACTGGTGTGATCGTTCGCCGATCTTCGTAGCGCCGCGGAAGATAGAGGAGGAGATCTCCCACGCTATGGACCCCTAGTCGAGCGAGCCCCCGTAGAAGGCTCGCCCCGCCGGGCAGGCCGAGCCCCTTCAGCGGAAGGCCGCTCGGTTCGGCGCTCACTCCAAGCTCACGAGCACCCGCTCGATTGGCTGTTCGCCACGCGCGAGCTCCACTTCCACGCCGCGGATGACTCCTCGAGCAGCCTCAGCCATGCGCTCGCCGGCGGCCGCGTCAACATCCGCTCCTAGATAGAGCGTAATCAACTCCGCCTTCTCTCCCTGCAGCGCACGGGTGAGCGCCTCAATCTCGTCTCGACCGGTGGCAACGATCCCGTCAACAGGATCAAGCGCCATCACTTCGCCGTTGCGCACGCTGACCCCTTTCACCACCGCATCGCGCACCGCTTGCACAATCCGGAACGTTCTCGCACCCGCTCGCGCGGTTTCAAACTGCTTCAGCGCAAGGTCCAACGGGAGTGAAGGGTCCCAGGTCAGGAGCGCCGCAATCCCCTCGGCTGCATTACGCGTTGGAACAACAGTTACGTTTGCCGCCACCAAGTCGGCGGCCTGGCGCGCTGCGAGCACGATGTTCCCATTATTCGGAAACACAATGACATCGCGCCGTCCCGTCGCGTTGATTGCGGTGGCAATCTCCGCTGCTGAAGGGTTCTCCGTTTGGCCCCCGTGCACCAGCTGCGAGGCCCCGGCGGACTTCATGATCGCGGCAAGTCCACTCCCTGCTGCGACCGCAACGATCGCTGTGCCGGGTTCAGGCCCTTTGTCAGGCGTTGCGCTGGCAACGCCAACGCGCGTGGAGAGGTCCGTAAAGGCACCGTGCCCGGTGGCTCGTTCGGCACTCTGCTGGTCAAGGTTCTCAATCGTCACGCCACGGACATCGCCATGAGCAATCCCATAGGCGAGGATCTGATCTGGCTGCAGGTTGTGCACGTGTACCTTGCAGACCGATGCATCACCAGCGACAAGTACGCTCTCTCCGATCCGTTCAAGGTCAGCACGGATCTTGACGAGGTCGAGTGGTGCCTCTGTGGCGCGGAGGATGAAGACGGTCTCGTAACCAAACTCACCCGGAGCGCCGTCCCCGCCCGCGACTGGGAGTGGCAGTGCAGGAGCGGGAACGTGCGCACTTCTCGCCGGCTCAGCATCATCCGAGGTTGCAGACGGAGCAACCGACGGAACATCTGCGATCCCCTCAAGAATCAGTTGCAGTCCGGTGCCCCCCGAATCCACCACTCCTGCCTCTCGGAGCACGGCAAGCAGCATCGGCGTCTTCTCCACCGAGATGCGAGCGCTTTCGGCAACACGGAGGAGGAATGGTCGAAGCTCGGTCGCTCCTTCCGCATCGGCAAGCGCACTTGACGCAACTTCGCGCGCAACCGTGAGAATCGTCCCCTCTGTGGGAGTTGCAACAGCACTGTAGGCGTGGAGCACGCCAATCGAGAGTGCGCTTGCGATCTCCGCCGCGCGAGCGCGCTTCCGCCCTCTGACCGCTTGAGGTAGTCCGCGCAGGATTTGCGAGAGCAGAACCCCCGAATTCCCTCTGGCGCCCAGGAGCGCGCCGCGAGCGACCGCTTCGCTAACCTCGTCAATTGATGTGACCCCCGTTGCAAGCGTCACCTCCCCTTCAGCGATCGCCGCTTTGAGGGTCGCGAGCATGTTGGTCCCGGTATCGCCGTCAGGGACAGGGAAGACATTGAGCGCGTTCACCTCCGCGACGCGGGCCTCCAGCCGATCAGCACCTGACCGGAGGGCCGCCATCAGCTCCACGCCGTCCCAGCTCTTGCGGCTCATCGTGCGCCCCAATCGCGGGTCTCCGCCACGCGGGAGAGGGGGGCGTGGCGGGCGGCGAAGAGTAGACCTGACTGCGGTGCTCGCTGTCGCTCGCTCGGCATGACTCCCTCCCTCAGCCAAGGCCCCTCAGCCCTACGGCGTTCCTGCTACGATACGGCACCAACGGCGGTGCGTCCCTCTCGGGCGCCAAGTACAGCAAGGAGAAGGTCATGGCTCGCTTCTGCGTCCTCTGCGGCAAGGATTCGATCTCTGGGTTCAACCCCCAGTCGGTCGGGATGAACCG